>NZ_JBHYTK010000205.1:8428-11743 GCF_042749255.1 Streptomyces sp. NPDC059524
CCGTCCTGCACACGGCCCTGCGCGCCCCGGCCGACGCCGTGATCGAGGTCGACGGGGGGGACCGGGGGGCGCCCGGGGCCCCCCGGCCCCCGGCCCGGGATTTCCGGGCGGGGGGCCGCGGCCACCCGGGCGGCCCGTCGACTCCCCGAAGGGCGGACACAGTGGGCCGGAAGAACGGCTTGTACACAGGGATCTCCGCGGAGCTGTCCGCGTCCATGCGCACCGGCTGGGCGGACACCGAGCGGCGCGACCTCACCGCGGACCCGCAGGCCCCGTACGCGGCGGTGCGCCGGTCCGAGCTCTCGGCGCGCTTCCCGCACGAGCGGCTCGTGATCCCCTCCGGGAACCTGAAGGTCCGCTCGAACGACGACACCTACCCGTTCCGGCCCCACTCCGCCTACGTCCACATGACCGGCGACCAGGCCCGCGACGGCGCCCTCGTCCTCGAACCCCGCGCGGACGGCGGCCACGACGCCTACTGCTACCAGCTGCCCCGCGACAGCCGCACCGACGACGAGTTCTGGTCCGGCTACCACGCCGAACTGTGGACGGGGCGCCGCGCCTCCCTCGCCGAGGCGGAGCGCGTCCTCGGGCTGCCCTGCCGCGACGTGCGCACCGCCGCCGCCGACCTCGCCGCCGGCAACGGCGTGCCGACCCGCATCGTGCGCGGCGTCGACGCCGCCCTCGAGGCCGCCGTCGTCACCGACGCGGAGCGCGACGCCGAGCTCGAAGAGGCCCTCTCCGAGCTGCGCGCCGTCAAGGACGCCTGGGAGATCGGCGAGATGCGGGCCGTCGTCGACGCCACCGTCCGCGGCTTCACCGACGTCGTCTCCGAGCTGTCCCGCGCGATCGCGACGTCCGAGCGCTGGATCGAGGGCACGTTCTTCCGCCGCGCCCGCCTGGAGGGCAACGCCCTCGGCTACGGCACCATCGCCGCCGCCGGCGACCACGCCACGATCATGCACTGGACCGACAACGACGGGCCCGTGCGCCCCGGCGACCTGCTGCTCCTCGACGCCGGCGTCGAGGGCCGCACCCTCTACACCGCCGACGTCACCCGCACCCTCCCGATCAGCGGCACCTTCGACGCCATCCAGCGCACGGTCTACGACGCCGTGTACGCGGCGCAGGAGGCGGGCTTCGCGGCCGTCAAGCCGGGCGGCGCCTACCGCGACTTCCACGAGGCGGCCCAGCGCCACCTCGCCGAGCGGCTCGTCGACTGGGGCTTCATCGAGGGCCCGGCCGACCGCGCCTACGAGCTCGGGCTCCAGCGCCGCTTCACGATGGCCGGAACCGGCCACATGCTGGGCCTGGACGTCCACGACTGCGCCCAGGCCCGCACCGAGACCTACGTCGACGGCGTCCTCGAACCCGGCATGGTCCTCACCGTCGAACCGGGCCTCTACTTCCAGCCCGACGACCTGACCGTCCCCGAGGAGTGGCGCGGTATCGGCGTCCGTATCGAGGACGACCTCCTCGTCACCGCCGACGGCCACGAGAACCTGTCCGCCGACCTGCCGCGCTCGGCGGACGAGGTCGAGGAGTGGATGGCCCGCTTCGCCGGCTGAACCGGCAACGGAGACGGAGCAGGGCCCTGACCGGCGCGTACGAGAACGCGCTGGTCAGGGCCCTTTCGGTACGACCGCGTACGGCTCCGTGTGCTACCGCGTCAGCATTCGATGATGTTGACGGCGAGGCCGCCGCGGGCGGTCTCCTTGTACTTGACGCTCATGTCGGCGCCGGTCTCCTTCATGGTCTTGATGACCTTGTCGAGGGAGACCTTGTGGCTGCCGTCGCCGCGCATCGCCATCTTCGCGGCGGTGACGGCCTTGACGGCGGCCATGCCGTTGCGCTCGATGCAGGGGATCTGGACGAGACCGCCGACCGGGTCGCAGGTCAGGCCCAGGTTGTGCTCCATGCCGATCTCGGCCGCGTTCTCCACCTGCTCCGGCGATCCGCCCAGGACCTCGGCGAGCGCGCCGGCGGCCATGGAGCAGGCGGAGCCGACCTCGCCCTGGCAGCCGACCTCGGCGCCGGAGATCGAGGCGTTCTCCTTGAACAGCATGCCGATCGCACCCGCGGCGAGCAGGAACCGGACCACGCCGTCCTCGTCCGCGCCGGGCACGAAGTTCATGTAGTAGTGCAGGACGGCCGGGATGATGCCGGCGGCGCCGTTGGTGGGGGCGGTGACGACGCGGCCGCCGGCGGCGTTCTCCTCGTTCACGGCCATCGCGTAGAGGGTGATCCACTCCATGGCGTGGGCGAGGGGCTCGCCCTCGGCGCGCAGCTTGCGGGCCGAGCCCGCCGCCCGCCGGCGGACCTTCAGGCCGCCCGGGAGGATGCCCTCGTGGGCCATGCCGCGCGAGACGCAGGCCTGCATGACACGCCAGATGTCGAGCAGCCCGGAGCGGATCTCGTCCTCGGTGCGCCAGGCCTTCTCGTTCTCCAGCATCAGGGCCGGGATGGACAGGCCGGTCTCCTGGGTCAGGCGCAGGAGTTCGTCGCCGGTGCGGAAGGGGTACTTCAGCGCGGTGTCGTCCGGCACGATCGGGTTCGCGCCCTCGACCGCGTCCTCGTCGATGACGAAGCCGCCGCCGACCGAGTAGTACGTCTTCGACAGCAGCTCGGTGCCGTCGGCGTCGCGGGCCCACAGGGTCATGCCGTTGGCGTGGTAGGGCAGGGCCTTGCGGCGGTGCAGGATCAGGTCGTCGTCGAAGGAGAACGCGATCTCGTGGGCACCGAGCAGGTTGATCCGCCCGGATTCCTTGATCGTCTCGACGCGTTCGTCGGCGTGCTCGACGTCGACGGTGCGGGGGGACTCGCCCTCCAGGCCGAGCAGGACGGCCTTGGGGGTGCCGTGGCCGTGACCGGTCGCGCCCAGGGACCCGTACAGCTCGGCGCGCACCGATGCGGTGTGGGCCAGCAGGCCCTCGTTCTTCAGACGCCGGGCGAACATACGGGCAGCGCGCATCGGGCCGACCGTGTGGGAGCTGGACGGGCCGATACCGACCGAGAACAGGTCGAAGACCGAGATGGCCACGGTGGAACTCCAATGGTGGGTGGTAGACGCCGTTGTCTGCCGGGGTGGTGCAGAGAAAGCGTGCGCAGGGGGACAGCGGTCGGGGCACCGAGCACGCTGGTGTCTGTCTTCAGTGTCCAGTGTGCGCGGTGCCCCGAACGGACGTACCTACAGAAGGGTACGAAATTCCGGCGCGATCTTTACAGGCCGGGGTACAGCGGGTGCTTGTCGGCGAGCGCGGTGACGCGGGCCTTGAGCGCGGTGGCGTCGTAGGACGGCTTGAGGGCCTCGGCGAT
>NZ_JBHYTK010000206.1:0-11697 GCF_042749255.1 Streptomyces sp. NPDC059524
TGTCCCCGCCCCGCCGGGGGGCTTATTGGGCACCATGGGCCGGGGGTGGGGGACCTAGGGGCCCGGACCCGCACCCCGGGGACCGGCTGCCCCCTCCCGCGAACCGGCTCACCTGGCAGGCAGCACCCCCTCCAGGGCTTCCAGCGTGGGCTCCCGGCGGATGTCGATGTGCGCGTACGAGAGCGCCTCGGCCAGTTGCGCCTTGCCCGCGTACACCGCCGTGCAGATCCGCTTGTGCTCCTCGCAGTGCAGGCGGGGGCCCACATCCGTCGAGGTGAGGCGGAACAGCCAGTGCATCAGACCGAGCGAGGGCTGCAACGAGGCCTGCAGGAGGCGGTTGCCGGTCATGGTGATGATCTCGGCGTGGAACGCGGTGTTCGCGGCGGCGATGTCCGCCGGTGAGTTGCGCCGTGTCGCGTCCTCGGCCTCGTCCATGATCCGCTGCAGCGCGGGGTGCGCGTAGCCCTGCGCGCTGCGCTCCGCCGCCCGGCCCGCCGCGAACACCTCGAGGCTGAGCCGCAGGTCGAACAGCTCGTTCACGTCGCGCAGCGTCAGCCGGCGCACCGTGGCCCCGCGCCGCGGCGACGTCACCACGAGCCCCTCCTGCGCGAGCCGCAGCAACGCCTCGCGGACCGGGATCCGGGAGATGCCCAGCGTCTCGGACAGCTCCCGCTCGCGCAGCCGGCCGCCCTGCGGATAGGCGCCCGAGTGGATCCCGGCCCGGATGAAGGCCTCGGCCCGGTCCACGTGGGACGCCGCGCCCGGCCCGCCCCGGCGGGGGGCGGGCGCCTCGTCCGGGGCCTCGGCGAGGGCCCCGGCGACGGCCGTCACGACCGGTCCCGGAACGGCGGGAACGTCGGCGGGAAGAGCGTGTCGGGGTCACGGCCCAGGAGGTCGCGCTCGGCGTACGCCGCCCGCATCGTGTCGAACAGGCGCTGAGCCTCCTTCTGGAGGCCGGCGAGGTCGAC
This sequence comes from Streptomyces sp. NPDC059524, assembly GCF_042749255.1. Classification (NCBI taxonomy): domain Bacteria; kingdom Bacillati; phylum Actinomycetota; class Actinomycetes; order Kitasatosporales; family Streptomycetaceae; genus Streptomyces; species Streptomyces sp. NPDC059524. The sequence continues at coordinate 969 of NZ_JBHYTK010000206.1, forward strand.
ACCGGGCAGCTCGCGGTCGACCAGCACCGGCCGCCCCGCGACGACGGACTGGGTCGCCTGCCGCGCCGTGCCGTTGAGGAGGAAGGTGCGGACCGGGTCGTCCAGGACGCCGTCGCGGATGTCGCCGAGGTCGAACGCGACGAGGTCGGCCTGGGCGCCGGGCTCGAGGCGGCCCAGGTCGGAGCGGCCGAGGGCGCGGGCGCCGCCGAGCGTGGCCGCCTCCACGTACTGCTCCACCGGCGCCGCGTCCAGCCGCCCGTCGACGATCTTGGCGAGGTGCACGCCGGCGTCCATGCCGCGGATCAGGTCCGGGGGGAAGGAGTCGGTGCCGAGGCAGAGATTGACGCCGGCCTCGCGGTAGGCGCGGAAGGAGTGCAGGGCCTCCCCGTAGCGCATGGACGTCTGCGGGCAGTGGATGACGGAGGCGCCGGAGCGGACGAGCGTGTCCAGGTCGCCGCGGTCCTCGCCGAACAGGGTGGGGTGGCGGTCGATGACCACGGAGTGCGGGATGAGCAGCCGGGTCTCGAACAGGCCGCTCTCCTCGATGAGTTGAAGCGGCGTCATACCGTGCCGGCGCTGGGTGATCTCGCGCTCCGTGGTGCCCTGCAGGGCGTGCAGGCGGACCAGGACGTCACGGCTGCGGGCGGTCTCCGCGGTCGCGCGCAGCAGTTCCGTGGAGAGCGTCTCGATGCGGCAGGGGAGCAGCACGCCGGTCAGCAGCGGGTCGTCCAGCTTCGCGAGGTGGTCGAGGAAGCGGACGGCGTCGGCGAGGCCGGCCCGGCCCAGTTCCTCGCGGAAGGCCACGTCGCGGCCGCCGTCGGCCGTCGCGACGTTGACCCCCGAGCGGTAGGCGGGGCCGAGGTAGCCGCGCAGCCCGATCCGGCGCGAGGTCTCGGCCATGGCGACGAGTTCGTCGTAGGGCTCGGCCCAGGAGCTGTGCACCTCGGAGGCGATCGGCATGTAGGTGGTGATGCCGTGCAGGGCGAGCTGCGCGAGGGCGTACTCGCGGACCGTGGCCCGCTCCTCGGGCGTGAAGACGTCACGGCGCCGGTGGTCGAAGTAGTCCTGGGACCACTGGAGTCCGCGTCCGTGGTCGGGGCTGTGCCACGAGTCGATGACGAGGTGGTCGATGTCGGTGAGAGCGTCCAGGTCGATGAGACCCGGCATGACGAGGGTGTCGCCGAGGTCGCGGTCGACGTCGACCGGGCCGTCGAAGCGCGGGCCGACGTAGACGATGACGTCGTCCTCCCACACCACCTCGCCGTCCCGCAGAAGAGCGTGCCCACCGTCCTGGTGGGCGAGTACGTGACGGGCGCGCCAGCGCGTGCGCATGGGACCTCCTGAGGAACGTCGGAGGTCGACAGCCTAGAAACTGGCATACCAAAAGGGAAGTTGTTCGGGGACTTCTCTTCCGGAGGGGTCTTCGAGGGGGTCCCCGGTCTCAAATAGTGAGGTGCCGAAAAAGAATTTCCGGCGATCGATCAAGTGTCTCGATGGCATTTACAGGTACCTGTATATGCGCGTCCACCTGGACTTATGTGAGGCCTACAGTCGCAGGTCGGAACGGCTGTGTGGTCCGGGTAAGGGCTCGGGCGGCACTTCGGAGGTTTCGGCGTCCGGCAGGGCTCTGGTGGGCGGACCGGTTCTTGGTATACCGTCCGGCCATTCCTGCCCCCGAGCACGGAGGAACCGACGTGTCGGATCCGCAAGTGTCGCCTCGTCGGACGCCCCGCGCCAGCACGCCGGAGCCCGCCGACGGACAGGTGGCCACCCTGCCCCCACCCCTTGAGAAGGCCGCCGCGGCCCCGTCCGCGGAGCCGGCCGCCGCCCGGTCCCTCCTGGCCACCGCCTGGCTGCGCATCCGGCGCAGCCGCATCGCCGTCGGCGCGCTGATCGTCGTGGCCCTGATCCTGCTCTTCGCGATCCTGGCCCCGCTGCTCACGCACCTCGAGGGCCAGGACCCGTACACCTCGCTGACCGGGCCCGACTACCTCGACGAGTTCGACACCCCGGGCCTGCCGCTCGAGTACTACCGGTACCCGTCCACCGAGCACTGGCTCGGCCTCGAACCGGGCCTGGGCCGCGACATCTTCGCGCGCATGGCCTACGGAGCCCGGATCTCGCTGATCATCGCCCTGCTATCGACCGCCGTCTCGGTCGTCCTCGGCACCGTGATCGGCGCGGCGGCCGGCTACTTCGGCGGCAAGGTCGACATGGTCATCAGCCGGATCATGGACCTCTTCCTCGCCTTCCCGCACCTGCTGCTCGTCCTGTCGCTCACCCCGATCATGCAGTCCCGCCTCGGCGGCACCGCACTGGACCAGGGCAGTCTGCTGCCGGTCGCCTCACTGGTGATCATCCTCGGCTTCTTCGGCTGGGCCTACCTCGCCCGCGTCGTGCGCGGCCAGGTGCTGTCCATCCGCGAGCAGGAGTTCGTCGAGGCCGCCCGCGCCTACGGCGCCTCACGCCGCAGCATCATCTTCCGGCAGATCATCCCCAACGTGATGGGCGTCGTCCTCGTCTACGCGACCATGCTCATCCCCACCAACATCACCGCGGAGGCCGCCCTTTCCTTCCTCGGTGTCGGCGTCAAGGACCCCACCCCGTCGTGGGGCCAGATGCTCAACGCCGCCCAGTCAGGCAACTGGTACCTGTCCGACCCGTGGTTCCTCGCGGTCCCCGCCGGCGCCCTCGTCATCACGGTCCTGGCCTTCAACCTCCTCGGCGACGCGGTCCGCGACGCCCTGGACCCCAAGTCCTCCCGCAACTGAACCCCCGCTGGAACACCGCTCCTCACCCTCTTCAAGGAGACGCAGTGACTCGACGTACAGCAGCCGCGATCGCGATCGTCCTCAGCAGCGCGATGGCCCTCACCGCGTGCAGCGGCAGCAAGCCGGCCCCCGGCTCCGGCTCCCGCGCGAACGCCGACGCCTTCGACCCCGTCCAGGTCGGCAAGGGCTTCGACACCAAGGGCGGCAACGTCAACGTCCTGATGTCCGCGGACTTCCAGACCCTGGACCCGGGCAACAGCAACTACGTGCAGACCGCCAACGTCGGCCAGCTCTACTACCGCACCCTCGTCATGGCCAAGGAGACCGCCGGGCAGCCGCCCACCATGGTCCCCGACCTCGCCACCGACCTGGGCAAGGCCTCCAAGGACGGCCTCACCTGGACGTACACCCTGAAGAAGGGCCTGAAGTTCGAGGACGGCAAGCCGATCACGTCCAAGGACATCAAGTACGGCGTCGAGCGCACCTACGCCCGTGACGTCTACACCCAGGCGCCGCAGGAGCTGAACGCCGCGCTGACCGACGACACGTACAAGGGCCCCTACAAGGGCGGCGACTTCAAGGGCATCGACACCCCGGACGACCGCACCATCGTCTTCCACCTGAAGCAGCCCTTCGCCGAGTTCCCCGCCCTGGTCTCCCGCTCCAACACGGCGCCGGTGCCCAAGTCGAAGGACACCAAGCTCGACTACACCAACCACCCGGTCTCCTCGGGCCCGTACAAGATCAAGTCGTACGAGCGCGGGCGCACCATGAAGCTGGTCCGCAACGACCAGTGGGATGCGTCGACCGACCCCAACCGGCCCGCCCTGCCCGACACGTTCACCTTCAGCCTCTCCACGGCGCAGGCGACCATCAGCCAGCAGCTGCTCGCCGACTCCGACCCGACGGCGATCACCCTCGACAGCCAGGGCGGCCTCCAGGCCTCCGACGCCTCGAAGCTGAACCAGCCCGACGTGAAGAAGCGCACCGCCGCCGGCCTCCTCGGCTGCACCGACGTGCTGAACCTCAACACCGAGACCATCAAGGACCCGCAGGTCCGCAAGGCCATCGCGATAGCCATCGACCGCAAGGCGATCCAGGTCCAGTACGGCGGCAACCGCTTCGGCCAGCTGACGCAGTCGTACATCAACGACGCGCAGCGCGGCTACGTCACCCAGCACACCGCCCTCGACCCGGCCGGCAAGCCGAACCCGGAGGAGGCCAAGAAGCTCCTCAAGGGCAAGGACTTCCCGAAGAAGCTCGTGTACGGCTACGCCGACGCCACCCCGCGCTACAAGAGCATGGGCAACACCCTCCAGCAGAACCTGAAGGCCATCGGCATCGACCTCCAGCTGCGGCCCATCCCGGCGGCGAACTACTACACGATCCTCGCCGGTGAGCAGATGCCCGACATCGCGCGCAGCGGCTGGTGCGGCGGTGCCGACAGCGGTTCGGTCCGCACCACGATCGACCCCAACATCGGCCCGAGCATCGACGGCAAGACCTACGGGTTCTCCAACATCCCGCGCTACTACGACAAGAAGCTCTCCAAGGAGCTGTACGAGCTGCGCGGCGCCAACGGCACCAGCGAGGAGCTCGGCAAGAAGTGGGCCGGCCTCTTCGACAAGATCATGCAGGACTACCCGCTGGTCCCGCTGACCCGCTCCTTCACCAACAGCGTCGTCGGCTCCAAGATCCGCGGTGCGCAGGTCGGCTACTTCTTCGGCTCGATCGACCTGTCGACCGTCGGCGTCGAGAAGTGACCACCTGACGAACCGACGAGCGAACTGACGAGACCATGACCAGATTCCTGCTGCGGCGCTTCGCCGCGATGATCGCCCTGCTGATCGTCATCAGTTTCGTGACCTTCAGCCTGTTCCAGCTCGGTCCGGCGGACCCGGCCGCGGCGGCCTGCGGCCAGGAGTGCACCCCTGAGCGTGTCGCCCAGGCCCGTGTCGCCCTCGGGATGGACCAGCCGTTCCTGTCCCAGTACGCCGACTACATGACGGGCCTGCTGCACGGCAGGTGGGTCGGTGCCCCCGGCAGCCAGACCCTGTGCGAATGGCCCTGCCTCGGCAAGTCGTTCCAGACCAACGAGAACGTCACCGCGATCATCGCGCGAGCCCTGCCGTACACCCTGTCCGTGGCCGTCGGCGCGATCGTCCTGTGGACCGTCGTCGGCGTCGGCCTCGGCATGCTCGCCGCGCTGCGCAAGGGGAAGTTCACCGACAAGGTCGTCGTCGGTGCCGCCTCCGTCGGCGTGTCCCTGCCCATCCCGGTGACCGGCCTGCTGCTCCTGCTGTTCTTCGTCAGCACGCTGCACGTCCTGCCGTTCACCACCAACGAGATCACCTCGCCGTTCGGGCCCGCCGGCCCCCGCGGCTGGGTCCTCAACTACCTGCTGCCGTGGGTGGCGCTCGCCGTCCTGTTCAGCGCCCAGTACATCCGCGTCACCCGCAGCAACATGCTGGAGACCTTCGGCGAGGACTTCATGCGCACCGCCCGCGCCAAGGGCCTGTCCCGGCCCAAGATCGTCTTCCGGCACGGCGCCCGGGCCGGCATCACGCCAGTCGTCACCATGCTCGGCCTCGACATCGGGCTGCTGCTCGGCGGCGCCGTCCTGACCGAGCAGATCTTCTCCGTCCCCGGCATCGGCTTCACCGCGGTGCACGCCGCCCAGTCCGGCGACCTGCCGGTGACCATGGCCATCACCATGATGGCCGCCTTCTTCATCATCGTCGCCAACGTCGTGGTCGACGCCGCCTACGCGGTCATCGACCCGCGAGTGAGGGTCAACTGATGACCACGACACCCACCCCCATGCTGGAGATCCGCGACCTGCGGGTCACCTTCCCGACCGACGACGGCCTCGTGCACGCCGTCAACGGGATGGACCTCACCCTGGCCCGCGGCGAGACCGTCGGCATCGTCGGCGAGTCCGGCTCCGGCAAGACCGTCACGAGCCAGGCCCTGATGGGCCTGCTGAAGGACACCTCCGCCCGGGTGAGCGGGCAGATCCTGCTCGACGGCACGGACCTCAACCCGCTGACCGAGGCGCAGATGCGCGCCTACCGCGGCAAGAAGATCGCCATGATCTTCCAGGACCCGCTCTCCGCGATGCACCCCTTCTACCCGGTCGGGACGCAGATCGCCGAGGCCTACCGGGTGCACAACCAGGTGTCCAAGAAGGCCGCGGCCGCCGTCGCCGTCGACATGCTCGGCCGCGTCGGCATCCCCGACCCCAGGAAGCGCTACTCGGCCTACCCGCACGAGTTCTCCGGCGGCATGCGCCAGCGTGCCATGATCGCCATGGCCCTGGTCTGCGAGCCGGAACTCCTCATCGCCGACGAGCCCACCACCGCCCTCGACGTCACCGTGCAGGCGCAGATCCTGGACCTGCTCGCCGAACTCCAGACGGAGACCGGCACCTCGGTGATCATGGTGACCCACGACCTCGGCGTCGTCGCCGAGGTCTGCCACCAGGTCGTCGTCATGTACGGCGGCGAGTGCGTGGAGCGCGCCACCGTCTCCGACCTCTTCAAGGACCCGCAACACCCCTACACCCAGGGCCTGCTGGCGTCGATGCCGTCCCTCACCGGGCAGTCCGAGCGGCTGCGGCCCATCCCGGGCTTCCCGCCCTCGCTGCTCGCCCTGCCCGAGGGCTGCCTCTTCGCCGACCGCTGCCCCGAGGCGCACCGCGTGCCCGACGCGGCCTGCGCCACCAGCCGCCCGGCGCTCACCGGGCCCGACATCCACCCGTCGCGCTGCCACCTGACCGTCGCGGCACCGGCCCGAGAGGTGGCCCGATGACCACGACCCCGCTGCTCCAGGTCACCGACCTGACCAAGCACTTCCCGACCCGTACGAGCGCCTTCCGCTCGGGCGGCGTCGTCAAGGCCGTCGACAACGTCAGCTTCTCCGTCGGCGCCGGCCAGACCCTCGGCCTGGTGGGGGAGTCCGGCTGCGGCAAGTCCACCACCGGACGCCTCCTGATGCGGCTGCTCGAACCCACCTCCGGCAGCATCAAGCTCGACGGCCGCGAGATATCCGAGCTGCGCCGCGGCGACCTCCAGGACTACCGCCGGCGCGTCCAGATGGTGTTCCAGAACCCGTCGTCCTCGCTCAACCCGCGCCAGTCCGTGGGCAGCGCCATCGCCGCGCCGCTGCTCGCCCAGCGCATCAACCCGCCGACCGGCATCAAGGCCACCGTCCGCGACCTGATGGACCGCGTCGGACTGCGCCCCGACCACTACAACCGCTTCCCGCACGAGTTCTCCGGCGGCCAGAAGCAGCGCGTGGGCATCGCCCGCGCCCTCGCCCTGGACCCGAAGCTGATCATCTGCGACGAGCCGGTCTCCGCGCTCGACGTGTCCGTGCAGGCCCAGGTCATCAACCTGCTCGAGGACATCCAGCGCGACACCGGCGTCGCGTACCTGTTCATCGCCCACGACCTGTCCGTCGTCAAGCACTTCGCGCACCGCGTCGCCGTCATGTACCTCGGCAGGATCATGGAGCACGGCGACACCCGCGAGGTCTTCGACAACCCCCGCCACCCGTACACGCAGGCCCTGCTGTCCGCCGTGCCGCAGGCCGACCCGGACGCCGACCGCAGCGGACGCGTCCGCCTCGCCGGCGACCTGCCGAGCCCCGCGAACCCGCCGTCCGGCTGCGTCTTCCGCTCGCGCTGCCCGCTGCGCCTCACCCTCGACGAGAAGAGCGCGAGCCGCTGCGCCGACGAGGTGCCGACCGGCAGCCCCGCCTGCCACCACATCGACATCGAAGAAAGGTGACCTCCGTGCTGATCCGTGACGTCCGCCCCTGGGGCGGCGAGCGCAGCGACGTCGAACTGTCCGGCACCCGCATCGCCGCGATCCGCCCCCACGACCCGGCGGCCGCCCCGGCCGGCGAGGTCGTCGAGGGCCGCGGCCGGCTCCTGCTGCCCTCCTTCAGCGATGTCCACGTCCACCTGGACTCCACCCGCATCGGCCTGCCGTTCCGCCCACACACCGGCGGGCCCGGCGTGTGGACGATGACGATGAACGACCGCGAGAACTGGCGCACGGCGGAGGTCCCGCTGGACGAGCGCGTCGCCGGCACCCTGGAGCGCATGATCGCCCGCGGCACCACCCGGGTGCGCTCGTACGCGCAGGTCGACGTGGACTGCAAGCTGGAGAAGTTCGACGCCGTCGTGGCCGCGAAGGAGAAGTTCGCGGGCCGCGCCGACGTCCAGATCATGACCTTCCCGCAGGCCGGCATCCTGCGGGAGAAGGGCACCGTCGACTACCTGGAGGCCTCGCTGAAGGCGGGCGCCGACGTCATGGGCGGCATCGACCCCTGCTCCCTGGACAAGGACCCCAAGCAGCACCTCGACATCGTCTTCGGCCTCGCCGAGAAGTACCAGGTCGAGGTCGACATCCACCTCCACGAGCCCGGCCACCTCGGTGTGTTCTCCACCGACCTGATCCTGGAGCGCACCCGCGCCCTCGGCATGCAGGGCAAGGTGACCCTCTCCCACGCCTACGAACTCGGCTCGATCAGCGAGTCCGTGAGCCGCCGTCTCATCGACGAGTTCGCCGAACTCGACGTCGCCATGGCCACCGTGGCGCCCTCGGTGAGCAACCAGCTGTCCCTCGCGGACCTCACCGAGGCGGGCGTCCGCGTCGGCCTCGGCGAGGACGGCCAGCGCGACTACTGGAGCCCGTACGGCAACTGCGACATGCTCGACCGCACCTGGCAGCTCGCCTTCACCAACAACTACCGGCGCGACGACCTCATCGAGATGTCGCTGGCCGTCGCCACCCTCGGCGGCGCCTCGATCATGGACCACGACGTGCCCCGCCTGAAGGGGATCGCCGACCGGCCCGGACTCGCGGCGGGCGACCGCGCCGACCTCCTCCTGGTCGACGGCGAGACCCCGAGCAGCGCCGTGATGGACCGCGGCACCGACCGCACCGTCCTGCACGACGGCGTCGTCGTCGCCGACCAGCTGGTGGTCAGCGGGGTCTGAGAAGGGTCCGACACCTGGTTCCGCTTCCGTGCGGGGCGCCTCCGTGACGACGGCGCCGTCCCGCCGGACGCGTGTGCCGGGTCGCATCGCACGGGAGCCGAACCGGGCGTCGGAAGGCTCGATTCCGGCGCTCCGGCTTGTTCCCGCACGGCTCTTGACGCCTCGGAACCCGAGGCCCCACAGTCGGGAGTTGCCCCGCCCGGTCGCAGCGACGCCAGGATCTCCGGCGTCCCGGTCGGGGCCAGTGACGCCCTCGCCGAAGCGTCCGGCCGGCCCACCCTCGCCCGCCGGGACCCTTCGGCCTGCCGGCCCACCATCCTCTCGCGCGGCCGCCGGCCCGCCCCCACGTCCCCGGACGCCCGGCACCGGCGCGCGCGCACTTCTTCCTTCCGCTTCCCCGGAGCGATCCGCGGAGTACTCCGCGGAGAAAAGGTGGTAGCAGGGCATGGCCGAGCACACACCGAACTCCCGCACCGCACCCCTGGACCCGCGGCACCGCGACCGCGTCTTCCGGCGGGTCGTCCTGCGGACCGTCCCCTTCATCACGATCGTCTACGTCATCGCCTGGATGGACCGCGTCAATGTCGGCTTCGCGAAGCTGACCATGCTGGACGACCTGTCCTGGAGCGAGGCCGTCTACGGCGCCGGCGCCGGCATCTTCTTCCTCGGCTACTTCCTGTGCGAGGTGCCGAGCAACCTGCTGCTGGAGAGGATCGGCGCCCGCAGGACCATCATGCGCATCGCCCTCGGCTGGGGCGTCGTCTCCGTCGCCATGGCCTGGGTGACCGCCCCGTGGCACTTCTACGTCCTGCGGTTCCTGCAGGGCGCGTTCGAGGCCGGACTGCATCCCGGCATCATCCTGTACCTGACGTACTGGCTCCCCGCGCACCGCCGCGGCAAGGCCGTCGCCGTCTGCATGTCGGCCTCGCCGCTCGCCATGCTCATCGGCAGCCCGCTGGCCGGATTCATCATGGAGCACACCGACGGCCTGCTCGGCCACGCCGACTGGCAGTGGCTGTTCGTCATCGAGGGCGTGCCGTCCGTGCTCCTCGGCCTGCTCGCCTTCTTCCTCCTGACCGACCGCCCGCGCGACGCCAAGTGGCTCACGATGGACGAACGCGCCTTCGTGGAGAGGGAGTTGAGCCGCGAGGCCGAGGCGGGCAGCGGTCGCGAGCACTCCCTGCGCGGGCTCCTGCGGCTCCGCACGACCTGGGTGCTGATCCTGACCCTGTTCTGCGTCATCACCAGCAACGCCACGCTGTCCTTCTACGGTCCCAGCCTCGTCGCCGACGCCGGATTCACCGACCTCGCCACCCTCGGCTGGATCATGTCGGGCGTCTTCGCCCTCGGCTGGGTGGGCATGCTCGTCAACGGCTGGTGGTCCGACCGGCGGCGCGAGGCGCGCCGGCACACGGCGTGGGCCGCCGCGACCGGAGCGGTCGGGCTCGTCCTGGCCGCCGTGGCCCAGCAGGCGGGCAGCTCGCTCGGCGTGCTCGCGGCGCTGGCCCTCTCCGCCTGCGGCACGATGGGCGCGATCCCGGTCTTCTGGAGCCTCCCGCCGCGCTATCTGTCCGGCACCGCGCTCGCCGCGGGCGTCGCCCTCATCAACTCCTGCGCCAATCTCGCGGGCTACTTCGCGCCGCAGTTCCTCGGCAGCATGAAGGCGAACACCGGCTCCTACTCGCTGGGCCTGCTGGTCATCGCGGGGGTGGAGCTGATCGGCGTGGTGCTCATCTTCCTGTTCATCAAGAAGGAGAAGACTCCTTCCGCTCCAGCCACACCCTCAACTCCCGTCGCTCAACAGTTTGTTGAATGACCGTCAGTGAGGTCGAAGGGGTCAACACTTGGGATCCAATAAATGGGATCCCAAGAGTTTTACCCCCGCAAAGGCCCGCGCCCCAAGGGGTACCAAACGGGGTGGGGATGGTGGATCCGGACCCCGGCACCGTTT
>NZ_JBHYTK010000207.1:0-11667 GCF_042749255.1 Streptomyces sp. NPDC059524
GCGCGGGGCGCCCGAGCACCTCCCGTACCGCCTCGGCGAACGCGGCACCGTGGTCGGCGGCGACGCCGCCCGCCGAGCCGACCACCTCCGGGAGGGCGGAGGAGGCGCTGACGACGACGGGGGTGCCGCAGGCGAGGGACTCCAGGGCGGCGAGGCCGAAGGTCTCGGCGGGGCCCGGTGCCAGGCAGACGTCCGCGCTCGCCTGGAGCGCGGCGAGGGCGGCCCGGTCGGCGAGGTGCCCGAGGAAGGTGACCGGCAGGTGTCCGGCCGCGGCGCGCTGTTCGAGCCGGGCGCGCAGCGGCCCGTCGCCCGCGACGACGAGCCGGGCCGGGACCCCGGCGCCGCGCAGCGCGGCCAGCGCGTCGAGTGCGACTCCGGGGCGCTTCTCGACGGACAGCCGGGTGCACAGCACGAGGAGGATCTCGTGCTCGCGCGCGTACCGGGCCCGGACCGCGGCGTCGTGGCGTTCGGGCCGGCAGTGGGCGAGGTCGACGCCGAGGGGCGCCCGGACGACGTTGCGCGCGCCGATCCGGACGAACTCCCGCTCGGCCCACTCCGTCGTGCACACCACGCGCGCGTAGGCGTGCGCCGTGCGGGAGTTGAGCGCGTCGGCGGCACGGCGTGCGGCGGGTTCGGGCAGCCCCCAGGTGCGCAGCACGCCGTGGGCGGTCTCGTGGGAGACCATCACGGCGGGCACGCGCGCGCGGCGGGCCCATTCGCCGGTCCAGCGCAGGGTCGTGCGGTCGGACACCTCCAGGCGGTCCGGGCGCAGGCCGGCGAGGAGGCGGGCGGTGCGCCGCCGGTCGGTCAGGACGCGGTAGCCGCCGGTGCCGGGCAGCAGGGCACCGGGCAGGGTGATCACGCGGCCCTGTGCGGTGTCCTGATCCGTGTGGCGTTCACCGGGGACGACGAGGACGGGTTCGTGTCCGGCGGCCCGGTATCCGGCGCCCAGTTCGCGCAGGGCGGTGCGCAGGCCCCCCGAGGCGGGGGCGACGAAGTTCGCGAGGCGGACGATCCGCAGGGCGCCGCTCATGCCGCCACCGCCGCGCGGGCGTGGAGCACTTCGGCGTAGTGCTCCAGGAGCTGGTCGCCGACGGCCTCCCAGGTGCGTCCGGAGACGGCGGCCCGGCCCGCGCTCCCGTAGGCGGCGCGCAGGGCGGGGTCGGCGGCGAGGGACCACACGGCGTCGCGCACGGCGTCGGCGTCGCCGGGCGGCACGAGGAGCCCGGTGCCGCCGTGGCGGACGAGGTCGAGGGGCCCGCCGGCGGCCGGGGCGACGACCGGGACTCCGGAGGCCATGGCCTCCTGGACGGTCTGGCAGAAGGTCTCGTAGGGGCCGGTGTGCACGAAGACGTCCAACGAGGCGAAGAGGCGGGCGAGTTCGTCGCCGGTGCGGCGGCCGAGGAAGATCGCGCCGGGCAGTGCGGCGCGCAGCGGGGTCTCGCTGGGCCCGTCGCCCACGACGACGACCCGTACGCCGTCGAGGGCGCACGTGCGGGCGAGGAGTTCGACCTGCTTCTCGGGGGCGAGCCGGCCCACGTAGCCGACGAGCAGTTCCCCTCCGGGGGCGAGCCGGGCCCGCAGGGCGGGGTCGCGCCGCTCGGGCCGGAAGCGTACTGAGTCGACACCGCGGGGCCACAGGCGTACGCGGGGGACGCCGTGCGCCTCCAGGTCGCGCCGGGCGGCGCTGGACGGGGCCAGGGTGCGGTCGGCGGCGGCGTGCACGCTCCGCAGGCGCCGCCAGGCCGTGCCCTCCCCCGCGCCCATGTAGGTGCGGGCGTAGCCGGCGAGGTCGGTCTGGTAGACGGCGACGGCGGGGACGCGGTGCCGGGCGGCGGCGGCCATGCCGCGCACGCCGAGCACGAACGGGCCGGCCAGGTGGACGAGTTCGGCCCGGTGTGCGACCAGGGCCTGGGCGATGCGGCGGCTGGGGAGGGCGACGCGGACCTGGGGGTAGCCGGGCAGCGGGAGGGACGGGACGCGGACGACCGGGCAGGGGGCGCCGGCGTCCGCCTCGGACCCGGCGGCGGTGGCCGGGGCGACGACGAGGGGGTCGTGTCCGCGGGCGGCGAGGTGCCGTGCGGTCTGCAGGGCGCAGTGCGCCACACCGTTGAGGTCGGGAGGGAAGGACTCGGTCACGATGACGACACGCATACGGGTGTTGTCGCCGGGCCGGACGTGGTCGCGTCGACGTGGATCTTTCCTGGCGAGGAACGTCCCGTGAGCGTTGCGCGGCCCGGGGGAACGCCCCGGGAAACGCCAGGAGGCGGCCCCCCGACCGGCGGGCCACCTCCTGTGTCTCAGCGGCTCACAGGGCCGGTGCGTCGGGGCCGATGCGGCTGCGTACGGCCGTCTGCACCTCGGCCTCCTCGGCCGGATCGGCGGCGAGGCGGCGCAACTGGTCGACGACGCGGGCGTCGCCGGTCTCGGCGTGCCGTGCGGCGATCTCGCGGGTGGACTCCTCGCAGTCCCACAGGCATTCGACGGCGAAGCCGGCGGCGAAGGAGGGATCGGTGGCGGCGAGGGCGCGGGCGGCGCGGCCGCGCAGATGGGACGAGGCCGTCTCGCGGTAGACGTGGCGCAGCACGGGGGCGGCGCAGGCGATGCCGAGGCGGCCCGCCCCGTCGACGAGGGGCCACAGGGTGGGGGCGTCGTAGCCGTCGCCGCGGACGGCCTCGCGCAGGGCCCACAGGACGAGTTCGCCGTCCTGGGCGGCGCCTCTGCAGGCGAGGACGCGGCCGGCGGCGGCGCCGAGGGCGTCGGGGCGGCGGGCCCACTGCCGGGCGCGCTCGACGGCGGCGACGCTGCGCATCCGTTCGAAGGCGTCGAGGGCTGCGTCCACCACCGTGCGGGAGGGGCTCTCCACGGCGGCGGCGACGAGGTCGAGCACCTCGGGATCGTGCGCGTCGGCGAGGTAGCGCAATGCGGTGCAGCGGGCTCCGTCGTGGCCGTGGAGCGCGGCCCGCACGATCTCGGGCCGGTCCTCGGGGCCGGCGACGGCGGTCAGGCAGCGGGCGGCGGGCACATGGAGCAGCGCGCCGCGGTCGAGGCCTTCCTGCGCCCAGTCGAAGACGGCCTGGACGCTCCACCCGGGGCGGGGTCCGGCGGGCCGCATCTGGCGCTGCCAGCGGTCGAAGGAGCCGGCCTCCTGGGCGGCCCTTACGCGGGCGCCGACCTCGGGGCGCGGGTCCTCGGCCCACAGCCGCCAGGGGCGCGGCTCGAAGGCGTCGCGCACGGCGGCCACGAGCTCGGCCTCGGCGTGCTCGGGGTAGCGCGCGAGGACGGGCACGGCGAGGGCACGCAGGCCCGCGTCGTCGTCCCGCAGGGCGAGCTCGTCGAGCGCCCACGTCCAGTTCCCGCCGAACGCCGCGTACCTGCGGAGCAGTTCGAGCGCGTCCCGCCTGCCGTAGGAGGCGAGGTGGCCGAGGACGGCGAGGGCGAGCCCCGTGCGGGACTCGTCGGTGTCGACGAGGTCCTCGGGGTCGAAGAGGTGCCCCTCGATCTCCCCGAGCTCGCCGTGGAGGTCGAGGTAGAGACGGGCGTAGTACAGCGAGCGGTTCTCCACCTGCCAGTCGTGGCGGGGATCGCTCAGCACACAGTGATTGAGAGCCGCGAGCGCCTCGTCCCGCGGTGCCGTCAGCGCGTGCAGGGTGCCGTCGCCGCGGCCCCTCTGCAGCAGGCCGAGCAGCGTACCGCTGGGCGCTATGACCGGTTCGAACATGGGAAACAGCCTCACATCAAGCGTCGACGCAACCGGGAACCTGCAACTACCTGGTCACGCGACAACACGTCGGAGCGCCCGCCGTCTCTTGCTTGCTGTAGACCATCTCTCTGCCTCTCGTCCAAGGCCCGGAACCGGGCCGGTTACGGGCCGCGCGGCACGTGGGCACCACCTGCCCCGCCGTCGCGTCCGTAAATCACGCCGTCATCATGACCCAGCGGTTCCACCCACCGCGACCACATTTCCTGCACCCCCGTCGTGCCTGGTCAAAGCCGGTGCGTCAGGACGCTCCGAACAGTTCCAGGAGCTCCGCCTTACCGAACATCCGGGCCGTGTCGAGGGCCGAAGGAGTGCCCGCAGCGGGGTCGGCGCCGCCGTCCAGGAGAGCCCGGATCACGGCGTCGGCGCCCTTGAAGACGGCGCCCGCGAGCGGGGTCTGACCCTTGTCGTTGGCCCGGTTCACGTCGGCGCCGCGCGCCACGAGGGCCCGGACGGCGTCCTCGTGCCCGTGGTAGGCGGCGAGCATGACGAGCGTGTCGCCCCGGTCGTTCGTCAGGTTCGCCGGAACGCCCGCGTCCACGTACTTCGCGAGCGCGTCGGCGTCACCGCGGCGCGCGAGGTCGAAGATCTTGCCGGCCAGCTCCACGACCTCGGGGTCGGGGGCTTCGCTCATCTGCCGGACCGCCTTTCGTCATTCGTGCCTGGTACGGCCGTGCGGCCGTACGAGTGAATCGCCAGGGTACTGCCCGTCCGGGTACATGACCCGACCCCGTCGAGGCAAAGATCAACCAGTCCCCACACCCCGGCCCCGTCTCACCCCGCGAGGCATCGAACGGGTGAAATGAATAAATTTCCACCCGTTTGCACCTTTTGTCGTATAGATACATGCTGTGAGCCTGGAAGTACTCATGGTGACTGTCCCCACCAACCAGGAGAACCCTCATGATCCTGTCCATCTCGGGCGTCGTGCTGCTCGGCATCATCGTCTTCCTGTTCTTCCGCAAGGACGGACTGAAGGCCTCACACGCGTTCGTCTGCGCCCTCTTCGGCTTCTACCTGGCGGGCACGGCCATCGCCCCGAGCATCAAGGCGGGCGGGCAGAGCCTCGCCAGCCTGCTCGGCGGGATCAAGTTCTGACGGCCCACCCACCCGCACTCACCCCCAGGAGACCGACGTGGCCAGGCGTCCACTCCCCCGCATTCTGAGCACCGGCAGCGCATCCATCGCCCGGAGCCGGGAAATGGCACGGACGGCCGCCGACGGCGCCACCGACGTCCTCCATCCCCTCATCACGGTCACCCGTGGACTGCGCCGGCTGGCAGCCGCCGGGCGGCGCAAGTGGGTCGAGACCCCCAAGGACAAGCGCGGACCGCTGCTGTTCCTGGTGGGGGCCGTGATCCTGGTCGTGGTGTTCATCCCGTACGGGCCGCTGCTCGCGCTCATCGCGCTCATGGCGGCCGCCGGCTGGAAGGGCCGCGACCCCAAACCGCCGGTGCAGACCGGCCCCGACGCCTCGCAGGTGCAGCGCCTGAGCGCGGTCTACGAGGCACTCGTCCCGTACTTCTCGGTCCCCGAGGACCCGAGCCCCCTGTACGCCCACGGCGGCGCCTGGGAGCAGGCCTTCGAGACGTACGACTTCGACGGGGACGGTCGCTTCGACCGGCTCTCGATCCGCTACCCCGCCTACTTCACCGACGGCGAGGCGGAGTCCCGCGCCCGGATCGAGCAGCTGCTCCACGCGAAGCTCGGCCGGGGCCGCGAGTACCACTTCCAGTGGGACGAGGAGGGCAACCACCTCACGGTGACCGTCCTCGCCCCGCTCACCACCAAGATCGCCGCCCAGCACTTCGTCACCTCCCCCGGCGAGACGGTGCTCGGCTTCACCGACGGGACCGCCGTGCAGCGCACGCTCCCCGTCCTGGACGGCGACGAGCAGCGCGACGTGCCGCCCGTCGTCTGGCGCACCGGACCGCGCTCCACGGAGCCGCACCTGCTGATCGCCGGCCGCCCCGGCAGCGGCACCACCTCCCTGATGCGCTCCGTCGCCCTCCAGGCGCTGCGCCACGGCGACGTGCTGGTCGTCGAGGGCGGCGGCACGGGCGACTACGCGTGCCTGGTCGGGCGCTCCGGGGTGCTCGCCGTGGAGTGCGGCCTCGCGGGCGCGCTCGCCAGCCTCGAATGGGCCGCGCACGAGACGGAGCGCCGGCTCATCGCGGCGAACCGGGCCCGGCAGGCCGGACACCCGGTGCCGGACGACGTGCGGCGCCCGCTGTGGATCCTCCTCGACCGCCCCGGCGCCCTCGGGCACCTCGCGGCGGCCGACGGGCGCACGGACCCGCAGACGCTGCTCCAGGTCCCGCTGCGGCACGGCCGGGCGGCCGGGGTCACGGTCGTCGTCGCGGAGCAGCTCGACAGCCTCGACGCCCTGAGCGAGCCCGTGCGGCAGCACACCCGCGCGCGCGTGCTGCTCGGCCCGGCCTGCGACGAGGAGATGCGCGAGGTCCTCGGCACGCTGCCGCGGACCACTCCCGCGGACGACGTCCCGGCCGGCCGCGGCTACGCCCGCCTCGGCACGGGCCCCGTCCACCGCCTCCAGGTGCCTGCCACCTCGGACCCGTACGACGACGCGACGAGCGAGACGCACCGGCAGGCGGTGCTCGCGCTGCTGCCCGAGCGGGTCACGCCCGGCGACAGCGCCGTCGAGTCCGTGCCGGAGCCGGGCGTCGCGGACGAGGCCGAGGCGCTGGCCGAGCGCTAGAGGAAGGTCCTAGGCGATCAGGGTGCGCGGCACGTCCCCGCCCGCACCCTGACCGTCGCGGACGAGCCGGGCCGCCGCGGCGAGCCGCAGCGCCGCCTCGTCGGCCACCGCCCCGCCGACCGTGAACGGCAGCCGTACGTAGCCCTCGAACGCGCCGTCGACGCCGAACCGGGGCCCTGACGGGACCCGCACCCCGACCCGCTCCCCCAGCGCGGCCAGGCGCGAGCCCGACAGGCCGCCGGCCTTCACCCAGAGCGTGAGTCCTCCGTCGGGCACGTCGAACTCCCAGTCGGGCAGCTCCCGGCGCACGGCCGCCACCAGCGCGTCCCGGTTCTCCCGGGCCTGGCCGCGGCGCAGCTCGACGGCCTCCTCCCAGCCCCCGGTGTGCATCAGCCAGTTCACGGCCAGCTGCTCCAGGACCGGGGTGCCCAGGTCCGCGTAGGCGCGCGCGGCGACGAGGCTGCGGATGACGTCCGGGGCGGCCCGCACCCAGCCGATGCGCATGCCCGCCCAGAACGCCTTGCTGGCCGAGCCGACCGTGATCACCGTGGAGCCCGCCGGGTCGAAGGCGCACACCCGGCGCGGCATCTCCAGATCCGGGTCGAAGTACAGCTCGGTCATGGTCTCGTCGACCACGAGCACGGTGCCGGCCGACCGGGCGGCGTCCACCAGGGAACGGCGCCGCTCCTCGTCGGCGAGCGCCCCGGTGGGGTTGTGGAAGTCGGCCACCACATAGGCGAGGCGCGGCGCGGCGTCGCGCAGCACCTGCCGCCACCGGTCGAGGTCCCAGCCGCCGAGCCCGTCCGCCATGGCTACGGGCACGAGCCGCAGGCCCGCCTCCTTCATGAGCTGCAGGATGTTCGCGTACGAGGGCGACTCGACGGCGACGCGTTCACCGCGACCCGCGAACAGGTGGCAGATGGCGTCCATGGCTCCCATCGCGCCGGTGGTGACCATGATCTGCTCGGGCATGGTCGGGATGCCGTGCGCCGTGTAGCGGTCGGCGATCATCGAGCGCAGCGCGGGCAGCCCGGCCGGGTAGTCGCCGTGCGTGTGCGCGTACGGGGGCAGCTCCTCCAGGGCGCCCTGGACGGCGCGCGTGAGCCAGGGTTCGGGGGCCGGCAGGGCCGCGGTGCCGAGGTCGATCATCGAGCCGAGGGCCTCGGGCGGCAGCGGCTCCAGGCCGCGCGCGGGCAGCGGGTTGCCCGCGGGCACGGCGGTCCAGCTGCCGGCTCCCCTGCGGGACTCCAGGAAGCCTTCGCCGCGCAGCGCTTCGTAGGCGGCGGCCACGGTGGTGCGACTCACGGAGAGCGCGACGGCGAGCTCGCGCTCGGCGGGCAGCCGGGTGGCGACCGTGACCCGGCCCTCCAGCAGGAGCAGCCGGATCCCGTCGGCGAGGGCGCGATAGGCGGGCGGGCGCTTGGCGCCGGTGCCGGCCGGCCGCGGCTGCTGCGAGGTGAGCAACCGGGCGAGCTGGGCCGACCCGATCGCCGAAGTCCACTGGGCCATGACGTCCAGTCCACCTTCCCGGAATTGGCCATGGTTGGCATCCACTTCCGAGCCACAGAGTGTCATGAGCCAGTCCACCACCACTACAGGGGGCACTTCTTGTCCGGCTCTCCCGGTTCTCCCGGTTCTCCCGGCTCTCCCGCTTCTTCGGGTTCCTCCGGTTCTTCCGCGTCGTCCGGCGGCTCACTGGTCCGCCGACTCGTCCAGCTGTACGTGGGCCTGGTCCTGTACGGCGTCAGCTCGGCGCTGCTCGTGGAGGCGGGGCTCGGTCTGGAGCCGTGGGGCGTGCTGCACCAGGGGCTGACCGAGCTGACCGGCATCTCCATCGGCGTCGTCTCCATCATCGTGGGCGCGATCGTGCTGCTGCTCTGGGTGCCGCTGCGCCAGCGGCCCGGCCTCGGCACGGTCTCGAACGTCTTCGTGGTGGGCCTGGCGATCGACGGCACGCTCGCCGTGGTGCCCGACGTGCACGCGCTCGCGCTGCGCGTCCCGCTCCTCGTGGCCGCGATCGTGCTGAACGGCGTGGCGACGGGCCTGTACATCGCGGCCCGGTTCGGTCCGGGCCCGCGCGACGGCCTGATGACGGGCCTGAACCAGCGCACCGGCCGCTCGATCCGCCTGATGCGCACGGTCGTCGAGGTCACCGTCGTCGCCACCGGCTTCGCCCTGGGCGGCACGATCGGCGTCGGCACGGTCGCCTACGCCCTGGCGATCGGCCCGCTGGCCCAGTTCTTCCTGCGCGTCTTCGCCGGCCCCACGTCCCCGGGCGGTTCCGGAGTGGTCGCCGGCTCGTCATCCGTCCGGGCGATACTGCGCAAGTGACCGAGCCCGTACGCCACCCCTATCTCGACCATCCCGGCCCGCTCGCCCTCGCCCATCGCGGCGGGGCGGCGGACGGCCTGGAGAACACCGTCGCCGCGTTCCGCCGCGCCGTCGGCCTCGGCTACCGCTACATCGAGACGGATGTGCACGCCACCGCCGACGGGCGGCTCGTCGCGTTCCACGACACGACCCTGGACCGGGTGACCGACGGGCACGGCCGGATCGCCGAGCTGCCGTGGGACGATGTACGCCACGCGCGCGTGGCGGGCCGCGAGCCGGTGCCGCTCTTCGAGGAACTCCTGGAGACCTTCCCCGACGTCCGCTGGAACGTGGACGTGAAGGCGGAGCCCGCGCTCGCCCCGCTCCTCGCCCTGATCGAGCGCACGCGCGCGTGGGACCGCGTCTGCGTCGGCTCCTTCTCCGAGTCCCGCGTCGCCCGCGCCCGCACCCTGGCGGGCCCACGCCTGGCCACCTCGTACGGCACCGCGGGCATCGCGGGCCTGCGGCTGCGCTCCTACGGGATGCCGGCCCCGCTGAACCGCGCGGCGGTGTGCGCGCAGGTGCCCGTCGCGCAGTACGGGGTGCGCGTGGTGGACCGGCGCTTCGTGCGCACCGCCCACGCGCGCGGGCTGCAGGTGCACGTGTGGACGGTGAACGAGGAGAGCGAGATGCGACGCCTTCTCGCGCTCGGGGTCGATGGCATAGTTTCCGATCACATCGAGACGCTGCGCGACGTCCTCAAGGACCTGGGCACCTGGGCCTGACGCGGGCGGCGTTCCAGGACCACGGGGACTGCGAGGGGGCACGGGTGGGGACCGAGACCGTGCGGGACACGGGGCCGGGCGCCGAGGCGCTCGCCGCACGCCGGCGCGAGCAGCGCGGCTGGTACTTCTACGACTGGGCCTGCTCGGTGTACTCCACCAGCGTCCTGACGGTGTTCCTGGGGCCGTACCTCACCTCGGTCGCCAAGGCCGCGGCCGACGCGGACGGCTATGTGCATCCGCTCGGGATCCCGGTCCGCGCGGGCTCGTTCTTCGCCTACTCCGTCTCGCTCTCGGTGATCCTCGCGATCTTCGTGATGCCGCTCGCGGGCGCGGCCGCCGACCGGTCGGGCCGCAAGAAGCCGCTGCTCGCCGTCTCCGCGTACACGGGAGCGGCGGCGACGACCGGGATGTTCCTCCTGGACGGCCACCGCTATCTGCTGGGCGGCGTCCTCCTGGTGGTGGCGAACGCCTCGCTCGCCGTCTCGATGGTGCTCTACAACGCCTACCTGCCGCAGATCGCGCCTCCGGAGGAGCGCGACGCGGTCTCCACGCGCGGGTGGGCGTTCGGCTACGCCTCGGGCGCGCTCGTCCTCGTCCTCGACCTGGTGCTGTACCTGAACCACGACGCCTTCGGCGTCTCGGAGTCGGCGGCGGTACGGATCTGTCTGGCCACGGCGGGAGTGTGGTGGGGTGCGTTCACCCTGGTGCCGTTGCGCCGTCTGCGGGACCGGGGAGCCGCGGACGCGCCCGCGCGCACGGCGCCGGGGCTGCGCCAGTTGAAGGCCACCGTGATGGACATGCGCCGCCATCCTCTGACGCTGTCCTTCCTGCTCGCCTATCTGGTCTACAACGACGGCGTGCAGACGGTGATCTCGCAGGCCTCCGTCTACGGCTCCGAGGAGCTGGGGCTCGAGCAGTCCACGCTCATCGTGGCGGTGCTGCTCGTGCAGGTCCTGGCCGTGGTGGGTGCCCTCGCCATGGGGCGGCTGGCCCGCAGATACGGCGGCAAGCGCACGATCCTGGGCTCGCTCGTGGCGTGGACGGTGACGATCGGGGCGGGCTACTTCCTCCCGGCGGGCGCGCCCGTGTGGTTCTTCGCGCTCGCGGTCGGGATCGGCCTGGTCCTGGGCGGCACGCAGGCCCTGTCGCGGTCCCTGTTCTCGCATCTGGTGCCGGCCGGCAAGGAGGCCGAGTACTTCTCCGCGTACGAGATGAGCGACCGGGGCATGTCCTGGCTGGGGCCCCTGGTGTTCGGGCTCGCCTACCAGCTGACGGGCAGCTACCGGGACGCGATCGTGTCCCTGGTGGCGTTCTTCGCGCTCGGCTTCGTGCTGCTCGCGCGGGTGCCGATGCGGCAGGCGGTGCGCGACGCGGGCAATCCCGTACCCAGCAGGATTTAGCGCCGGACGCCAAAGGCCGGTAGTGTACGCGGTTGGCCTGCCAGGCGTACCGTTACTGCACGTCAAGTCTGACAAACGCTAGGTGACATCTGGTGTCAGATGTGACAAACCGGGCGCAGGTGGGTACAACAAGGGGCGGCTACGACGGCGACGCATGACCCGGAACGGGAATCTTTACCGCCGACCGGACGTTGACCGGATGACGACGACAGCGACACCTGTCCTGTGGGCGACAAGCCCGGGAGGCACGATTCATGAGTGAGCGAGCTCTTCGCGGCACACGCCTCGTGGTGACCAGCTACGAGACGGACCGCGGCATCGACCTGGCCCCGCGCCAGGCCGTGGAGTACGCATGCGAGAAGGGGCATCGCTTTGAGATGCCCTTCTCGGTGGAGGCCGAAATTCCGCCGGAGTGGGAGTGCAAGGTCTGCGGGGCCCAGGCACTTCTGGTCGACGGTGACGGCCCTGAGGAGAAGAAGGCGAAGCCCGCCCGCACGCATTGGGACATGCTGATGGAGCGGCGCACCCGCGAGGAGCTCGAAGAGGTCCTCGAGGAGCGTCTGGCGGTGCTGCGCTCGGGCGCGATGAACATCGCGGTTCACCCGAGGGACAGCCGCAAGTCCGCGTGACCCTGCGGGATCCCGCAAGCAGTTCGTTCAAACGGCCTGGGGCCGGACACACACCGTGTGTCCG
>NZ_JBHYTK010000208.1:0-11549 GCF_042749255.1 Streptomyces sp. NPDC059524
GTCTCGGGGGCTCGGAGATGTTTATACCCGACAGGATGAAGGCTGAGCGGCGAAGCCGCTCGCCTTCAGGGGCGCGGGGAACTGCGCGACCAGCCCCCACCCACCCGCACCCGCGCAACAGGCCCCGCGACGCCTCACACGAGCGGCGCCCGAGGCCCCCCGGGAGAAGACGCGCGCGCCCCCACCACCGACTCCGCGACCGCCCGCACCTCGTCCTCCGGCACCGCGCGGTAGCCCGCCTCCGTGACGAGGGCCACCGACGGATAGATCCCCCGGTTCAGATCGGGCCCGCCCGTCGCCGAGTCGTCGTCCGCCGCGTCGTAGAGGGCCTGAACGGCCAGGGTCGTCGCGTCGGCCGCCGAGAGTCCCGGCCGGTACAGCTTCTTCAGGGCGCCCCGCGCGTACGGTGACCCCGACCCGTCGGCGTGGAAGGCGGTCGCCTCGAACAGGCCGCCGCCCACGTCGTAGTTGAAGATCCGGCCCACACCGCGCGCCTCGTCGTACCCCGCGAGCAGCGGGATCACCGCGAGCCCCTGCATGGCCTGCGGCAGATGCTCGCGGATCATCGTGGCGAGCCGCTGCGCCTTGCCGTTGAGGCTCAGCGGGCGGCGCTCCAGCTTCTCGTAGTGCGCGAGCTCCAGCTGGAACAGGCGCACCAGCTCCTTGGCCAGACCGACCGTTCCCGCGAACGCGACCGCCGTGTACTCGTCCGCCGCGTTGACCTTCTCCAGGTCCCGCTGGGCGATCACGTTGCCCATCGTCGCGCGCCGGTCGCCCGCCATCAGGACGCCGCCCTCGAAGGTGAGCGCCAGCACGGTCGTGCCGTGCGGCACGTCCCGCACCGGGCCCGTCACCCCGCTCCACGGCAGCGAGTGCGGCGCGACCCGCTCCGCGAACCGCGTGAACGACGACGTGTCGGCGTCCAGGAACACGGCCGGCAGCCCCTGCGTGTGATCGGTCATCCGTCCCTCGCCCTCCGGTTCGTCCCCAAGGCCTCCGGGGGACCTTCCCCGGCGCGCCGCCCGGCGAACCTGTCCGCCCGCCCGGGACATCCCCGGCGGGCCGCCGCCCCGGCATGGCATTCTGTCCCGATGAACGGTCCGGAGATCCTCGTCCAAGTCGCCCCCGAACTGGGGCTTTTCGTGCCCGCGCAGTGGCGTTCCGGCGAACCCGCGCCGCTCGTCACGGACGGTGTGTCCACGCTCGGCCACGTCGTGGAGTCGCTCGGCGTGCCCCTCACGGAGGCCGGCACGCTCCGCGTCGACGGCCACGACGTGCCCACCGCCCACGTCCCGTCGGCTGGCGAACGCGTCGAGGTGCTCCCCGTCCACCGCCCTCAGGAGGTGCCCGGCGCGCCCCTGCGCTTCCTGCTCGACGTGCACCTGGGCACCCTCGCCCGCCGGCTCCGGCTGCTCGGCGTCGACGCCGCGTACGAGGCCGTCGACATCGGCGACCCCGCCCTCGCCACCCGCTCCGCCGAGGAGCGGCGCGTCCTGCTCAGCCGCGACCGCGGACTGCTGCGCCGCCGCGAACTGTTCGCGGGCGCCTACGTCTACAGCGACCAGCCCGACGAGCAACTGCGCGACATCCTCGGCCGGTTCGCCCCCGAGCTGCGCCCGTGGACCCGCTGCACCGCGTGCAACGGGCCGCTCACCGAGGCGAGCAAGGAGGACGTCGCCGACCGCCTTGAGGGCGGCACCCGCGCGACCTACGACGTGTTCGCCGCCTGCACCGAGTGCAGCCGCGTCTACTGGCGCGGCGCCCACCACGCCCGCCTGGAGACGATGGTGGCGGACGCCCTCGCCGAGTTCGGCCCCGCCCGTGCCTAGGGCCCTTCTTTCGGATCCGGCTGGGCTCGCGGGGCCCTAGGGCCTGAGCACCTGCCGGAACGTGTACGTCCCGCTCGGCTCCATGCGCACCAGCGCCATCGGCTTGCCGTCCGGGTTGCCGTCCGAGCCGAAGGACAGCGGGCCGCTCAGGCCGGACACCGCTTCGCTGCCGCCGAGCTGGAGCAGCATCTGCAGGGTCGCGCCCGGGTTCACCTGGCCCTTGCCGTCGGGGCCCGCCGCGGCCCGTACGGCGATGCCGAGCGACCACACCGCGTCGTGCCCGAGCACCGACTGGCCGTCCTCCAGCGCCTTGTTCACGGCCTGCGCGCTGCCGCCGAACTCGGCGCGGTACAGCTCCACGAAGTCCGGCAGCGGATCGTTCTCCTTCGCGTACAGCTCGCCCGCGAGCGCCGGGTGGCCGAGCGCCGTGTACAGCACGGTCACCCGGCTGTCCTGCCACTCCGTACGGAACCGGGCGCGGCGCGCCTCGCTCTCCTTCGCCCCGTAGTACGCGCCCAGGGCGTCGTCGCCGGTCAGCAGCGTGACCGTGCAGCGGCGGTCCGGCGCCGACATCGAGTTGATGAAGTTGCGGATGTTCAGGCCCCGGCCCGCGAAGAACACCGCGTCGGGCTTGAGCGCGCACACCTTGTCGGCGACCGACGAGAACGCGTTCGACACCCCGTCCGTGCTGGACAGGAACTCCAGCGGCACCCCCTCCAGCTTCAGCCCGCGGTTCTGCGCGGCCGTCTGGAACGACCGGTACAGCGACGTGTTGTAGATGTCGTCCGTGTTCCGGTCCCGGATCACCGCCACCTTGTACCCGGGGTGCTTCTTCTGCTGTTCGCGCAGATAGTTGACCGCCCCCGAGGCCTGGTCCCGGTTGGGCGCCGACACCCGGAAGAAGCCCGGGTCCGCCGTGTCCGCGAGACCGTCCGCGGTGACCGTCGCCCCCATCATCGGGATGCCCCGCCTGCGCAGCTCCGAGACCGCCTTGCCGGTGCCGCCGCGGCTCTGCCCGAACCCGGCCACCGCGACCACGTGGTCCTCGCCCTTCGAGCGGGCGATCACCTCCTCGGTGAGCGGCTTCCACTGCTCCGAACGCAGCCCCAGATTGCCCACGAGCAGCCGGATCTGCGGCAGGTCGCCGCGGCCGCCGCCCAGGTCCGGGTCGTTGAGCCGGCGCTGCGCGAGATACGCGCCGAGCAGCTCGGCCCGCAGCCCGTACTTGGTCTCCTCCTCGCCCGGCACGGTCGTCAGCGGTTCCACGTAGACCACCGACACGTACTTCTTGCCGGACTCCTCGACCCGCGCGTTCTCCTTCTCGATCTTCGCCATGACGTCCTTGAGGGAGTCGTCGAAGACGAACGACCCGTCCGAGACGCCCACGCACTCCTTGCGCGGGCCGGTCTCGTAGATGCCCGGCGCGCACTCCTTGCCGTGCCCGGACCCGTCCTCGCCGAGGAGCGAGACCAGCAGCCACACCCCGGCGCCCAGCACCACGGCGGACAGCAGCGCCCAGGGCCAGCGGCGCGGCCGCGGCCGCCGTGGCGTGAACCCTCTCTCGTCTACCACCACGGTTTCCTCTCGTACCGCTGGGCCATGCGCAGCAGCACATGGCGGTCGTGTTCGTCCCCGATCGGCCGGCGCAGCGTGAGGAACTCCTCGGCGATGTCCGGGTACAGCTCCGCGTACGGGTCGCCCAGCGGGTCCGCGTACGGCTGCGGCGCGCCGCCCTCCGGGCGGGGGTGCGCGGTGATCCACCCCGCGGTGAGCAGCCGGGTGATGGCCCGCCGCGCCGCGTCCCCCTCGGCGACCCCCACCAGCCGCTCGTACCGCTCACGGGCGGACTCCGGCGGGGCGCCCGCCCAGCGGGCCGGGGCGCGCTGGATCCAGGCGAGGTCCGCGCACCACGCGTCGGCGCCCGTCTCGTCGAAACGTTCCCGCAGGAAGTCGACGGCGGCGGGCAGATCGCCCAGGGCCAGATCGTGGTAGGCGACCGTGCGCAGATCGCCGCGATCCCGGGCGGCCCGGCGCAGCGCGCGGTGCGCGCCCGTCCAGGTCCCCGCGTCGTCGTCCGGGCCGGCCGCCCCGTCGAGCCGGCGCAGCAGCAGGAACCGGGTCAGCCGGGGCAGCGCCGGCAGCCCCTCCTCCGGCTCGCGCACCGTGCGCAGATCGTCCGCGCTCAGGTTCACGAACTCGCGCAGCACCGACTCCTGGTTCTCCCACAGCGGCTCGCAGGTCTCGGCGCGGCCGAGGGTGAGCGTCGCCGCGGCCCGGGGCAGCACCCGCAGCAGCTGCCCCGAGCAGTCCCGCAGCAGCCGATCGAGGAGATCGGGGCCCGCCGTGAGGACCGGCTCCGGGCGCACGCTGCCGTCGGCGGGCGCCAGGCACTGCCGCACCCGCTCGTCCCACGGCAGCCCCGCCGGCATCCGGCGCAGCACGTCCAGGACCCGGGCGGTGCCCGCGGGATGGCCGCGCGTCAGCTCGTGCACGATCCAGCCGAGCCACTGCACCGCGTTGTCCGCGCGCGGCAGGACCGAACCGGCCGGCAGCGTGTCCACCGTGGCCGCCGCCTGCTCCTCCACCTCGCGCCGGGTCAGGTTCCGCAGCCGGCCCGCGCGCAGCGGCCCCGCGTCCAGCGGCGCGAACTCGCCCTGCTGCGGCCAGCTGTCCCCGTAGTCCGGGCGGCGGCCGCTGCCGGTCTCCGCCCGCACCAGCGCCTCCGGACGGCGCCGGGCCGTGGCCACGACGAGCAGCGGGTCGGGGCGCCGGGCGCGCTCGCGCGCGTCGAGCAGCAGTTGCAGGAAGGCCTCGCCGACGGGGGAGTCCGCGTTGTCGAGCAGGGCCAGGCAGTGGGTGGTGCGCAGCCGGTCGGCGCGGCTCGACGCGTACGCGCCGCGCAGGTCCGCGAGGAAGGCGTCGAGCAGCACCCGCTCGGCCTCCTCGCGCTGCGCCGGATAGCCGTTGTACAGCCGGTTCACGCCCACCAGGAAGTCGGCCGTGCCGCCGCGCCCCGGCGCCGTCCCGGACGTCTCGGCGAAGCGCCGGCGCAGCTTGAGGCCGCGCCACGAGCGCAGGCCGCCCTGCACCAGCGGCACGACGGCCGAGGTCCAGCCGGGCAGCCCCGCGGCCTGCGCCGCCGTGTCCGCGATGCCGAGCAGATCCTCGTACGCGTACTCCCGCGCCCGGCCCTCGCGCAGCGCCTCCGCCATGTCGCGCACCGCCCGCTCGCGGCTGCGCGCGTCCACGGCCGTGCCGACCGCGGCGAGAAGTGAGCCGAGCGCGGGGAACGACAGCTGCGGCAGGTCGTCGTGGCGGGCGCTGAGCTGGAAGGCCAGCTCCGTCAGCACGTCGATCCGCGTGCCGCCGCGTTCGCCGATCGGCTCCAGATCGAGCGCGGCGATCGGCACCCGGCGGGCCCAGCCGCGCAGATGCGCGGTGAGCGTGGACTTGCCGCTGCCGCGCTCGCCGAGCAGCACGAGGACCGGCAGCGGGCGCAGCGGTCCCGGCGGCCGGTCGATCTCGTCGGCGACGCGCCGGCGCACCGCCGCGTCGCGCTCCGACCGGCCCGCCCCGCCACCCGTCGCCCCTGTGTCTTCGGCCACCCCGCTCCCCCCACCGGCCGCACCCGCCCCCGCGGGCCCCGGCCGACTCCTGCCGACCCGTGCGAGAACTCTTCAATTCCCTTTCCTCGCAAGGTTATTCGGATGATCGAAGGCAAGCGCGGAGTTTCCCGATCCGGGGCGGCGGCGGGTGCCTCGAAGGCATCGGCTACGCTGCCGGTTCCTGACGGCGTGTATAGCAAGAGGAGATATGGCCCTGAAGCGACGTTCGGCCCTCGCCGGACTGACGATGGTGCTCGTGGCCGCGCTCGCGGCCTGCGGCGGAGGTTCCGGCTCGGACAAGGGCGCGGACGCGCGCGGCGGGGGCAAGACCGACAGCGGGTACGCCCGCCCCGCGGACAGCGACAAGGTGACCGGCCTGCGCGACGCCGTCCGCCACCAGACCCGCAAGACGGCGAAGGGGAAGCGGCCGCACTACGTGAAGAAGTGCGACTACGACACCAAGCGCGTGCGGCACACCAAGCGCACCAACGGGCGCACCAAGACCTGGTACACGACCAAGAAGGTCCGCGACTGCGACCGGGTGCGCAAGGGCACCGAGACGTACACCCGGGTCGTGCGCCCCGAGCGCTGGTGCGTCCGGCTCGACGACGTCGGCGGCAAGAAGGGCCGGGACGACGCCTGGTTCCACGTCCAGCGGTCCGTCTACAGCGAGGTCAACTCGGCACAGGACCACGCGAAGGTCAGCTTCGAGCCCATCGGCCGGGGCTGCTGACCCTGCCGGTCACGGGGGCGCTACGGCGCCCACACCGCCCGCTGCACGGCCTCCGCGGCCAGCCGCACCGCCGCGCGGCGGGTGGACTCGGCGAGCAGCTCCGGCTGGATCGGGCCGCCCGCCGCGAGGTGCCGGTCGTAGGGCAGGTGCACGACGCCGACGCCCGTCTCGCGCAGATGGGCCTCGGCCGCGGACAGGTCGAGATTCTGGTCCGGGGCGCCCGAGGTGAGGGCGACGACCGTCGACGGCAGCGCCGACTTCGGCAGACCCGCAAGCCAGTCGAGCACCACACGCGTGCCGCCCACGCCCTCGACCGTCATCGGGGCGACCACGATCCGGGCGTGCGCCGTGTCCATCGCCGTCCGCGCCACCTCGCCGGGCAGCGTCTCGCAGTCCGCGACCGTCACCGCGAAGTGGCGGCGCAGGGCGAGGGTGACCGTGCGGTACGTCGGCACGTCCAGCGGCGGGCCGACCCGGCCCCGGCTCGCGGGGAGCAGCCAGCCGCCGTTCGGCAGCGGCACCAGATAGCCCGTGATGTCGAGCAGGTCCATGCGCGGGGTCAGGATCCGGGCCAGCTCCACGCACGACCAGCGCACCGACTCGGCGCCGAGCCGCACCGCGAGCGTCCCGAGAGCGGCGTCCGCCTCCAGCGCCAGCACCGGGTCCTGGCGGTGCATCTGGAGCGAGCGGGCCACGAGCGCGGCCGCGGTCGTCTTGCCGACGCCGCCGCGGATCGAGGTCACGGCCACGAGGCGGCCGATGCCGGTCGGCTGCTGGAGGTCGCGCAGCAGCCGGGCGCCTTCCTCGGCGTCCGACGACGTGATCCGCCGGATCGACCGGCCCGTACGCCGCACCACGGAATCCCCACGGAGCGGCTTGCCCGCGGCGGGCGCGAGCCGCGGATCGACCGTCAGCACGGACTCCGGCGCCGGGAACGCGAGCTCGGCCCCGGGCCGCACCGCAGGCACGGCGGCCGTCGCCGGGGGTGCCTGGTGCGTCGTGTACGGGGCCGGAGGCGGCGGCACGGGAAGCACCTGGGGCGCGGACACAGGTGCGGGCGCCGCCACGGGCACGGGCGGCGGATTCTCCGGCGGCACCGGGGCGGCGAATTCGGCGGGCACGGCATCCTCCGGCTCGGGCGCGCCTACCGTGTCCCCGGGAACACCGGGGGTCTCGGAGGGCGCGGGGGCGTCGTGCGACTGGGGCGCGAAGGAAGACAGTACGGACTGCGGGGCGGCGTCCGACGCCGATTCCGGCACGGCCGGCGGCGCCGTGTCCAAGGCCGCAGGGGCTGGATCCGGGGCGGGTGCGGTGGCCTCGGCCGCTTCGTCCGGCAGCGACTTCAGCGAGGCCAGCAAGGATTCGGGCACGGCGGGCCGCACGGTGGCCTCACCGGGCAGCGCTTCGGGCGCCGGATCGGCGGACGCACCCTCCGCCCGCTTGCGCTTCAGGCTGCGGTCACCCGGGTTGGGGCGCTGCTCGTCCGGCCGGCGGACGGGGAGTGGAGACTTCCCGCCGGAGCCCCCACCGAGCTCGTCGGACTCAACAGACTCAACGGACTGATCGGGCTCAACGGACTCATCGGCGCTCATCGCACCCGCCGCGTCGGCCGGTTCGGCCGCTTCAGCGGGCTCAGCTGATTCGGCCCGTTCGCGAAGAATCGGTTCCGCAGCACACCCGTCCTCGTCGGAACGGCGAATCTCATCGGCTGACCCCCGCATTGCGCCCCTGCCCGGTCCCGTCTGACTCACGTACACCACCAGCGGCCCCGAACGGACCGCTGGACGCGAAATCCTATCGCTCGCCCCCACATCGCAGAGGCAAACCCCCCTTCCCTCACCGTCCCCTCACCACCCTCAGCAGATAGTGAGCCCCACACCGCACACCCCGACGCCGGCACCGACGGCCTCGCGCCGCCCTCTGTCCGCCGGACTTGCGCGGATCTACCCTGGGAGGGACGCATCGGCCCCGAGGGGGAGTCGCATGGGCGGACGCAGGCGTACTACGGGGTATCGGTGGTTCCTGTTCCGTCGGGGGAGGCGGGTGGCGCGCGGTGAGGTCGTCGAGGTGCAGGAGCCGCTGTCGCGCGGGGAGCTCTATCGGCTGACGGCGCATGAGCAGCCCGTCGCCTACGCGCTGGAGCCCGGCGGCGCGCGCGGGTTCAGTTTCCGGCAGCGGGTCAGGGCGCGGCTGGCGAAGGCGATGTTCGGGCCGGGGACCTTCGTGCCCAAGGCGACGGCCGAGGAGTACCGCGCGCTG
Organism: Streptomyces sp. NPDC059524; assembly: GCF_042749255.1. NCBI lineage: Bacteria > Bacillati > Actinomycetota > Actinomycetes > Kitasatosporales > Streptomycetaceae > Streptomyces > Streptomyces sp. NPDC059524. The sequence continues at coordinate 8,427 of NZ_JBHYTK010000208.1, forward strand.
CACGCCGGCTGGCACGAGTCCGAGCGCGCCGACTGAGGTGTGGGGGGGGGGGGGGGCGCCCCCCCCCCCCCCCGCCCCGCGCAGCGCGCGCGCGAGCGCGCGCGGCGGGGGCGCGGGGGGGCGGGCGCGCGGGCAGACACGCGCGCGGCTGGCGGGCTGGCATGAGTCCGCGCGCGCCTACTGTGGTGTGGGGGGCGAGCCGCCCCGCACACCCCTTCGCTCAGCTCAGGCGGACCGTGAACGACCGGTCCGTCGGCAGGGACGCCGTGCGGACCGTCGTCACGTCCTTCGCCGCGTCGTACGACCACGAACCGGCCGGGAGCGGCCGTCCGTCGACCGTCACCCGGTGCGGCTCCGGCGCCCCGTGCACGGTGAAGGTGTACGCGCGTCGGGTGGCCTTGCCCGTGTAACCGCCGTTGCTCCCACCGACGTTCAGGACCGTGCCGTCCCGGTCCGACTCCAGGGTCACGCGCTGCGTCGCCGACTCGCCCTTCGCGAACTTGCGGGTCACCCCGTCGTCCTCGTAGAGCGTGTACGCGCTCCGGCCGCCCCGGTCCGCGTACACGTCCCAGCCGAGCTGCGCCTTGTCCCGGGTCTTCCAGGACGTGGTGCCCTTCGGCCACATCGGCACGATCGCCCCGGACTTCACGAAGACGGGGAGCGTGTCGATCGGGGCGTGGTAGCCGTCGAGGGTCGTCGGGCCCTTGTACCGCTTGCCCGTCCAGTAGTCCGTCCACGTGCCCTTGGGCAGGTAGATGCCGTCACGCGTGTCCGAGTCCTTGTAGACCGGGGCGACGAGGAAGTCGTCGCCGGCCAGGTACTCGTACTTGGCGTTCGCGCCCAGCGTGGCCGGGTCGTCCGGGTACTCCAGCCACAGCGGCCGGACCCCGCCGACGCCCGTGTCGGAGGCCTGCTTCGCCAGCGTGTACAGGTACGGCATCAGGCGCTCGCGCAGCTGGAGGTACTTGCGGTTGATGGACGTGTAGGGCTCGCCGTCCACCCAGGGCTGCTGGTTGATCTTCTGGCCGGTGGTCAGGTCCCGGGCCCAGCCGTCCATCGTCATGATGGCCGGCAGGAAGGTCTTGGCCTGGAGGTCGCGCGCGTACATCTTGGCGTCGTGGGAGTAGATGGAGCCCACGTCACCGGTGTTGTACGCGATGCCGGACAGTGTCGCGCCCGCGTACGTGGGGATCTGCCAGCGCACGAAGTCCCAGGACAGCTTCTGGTCGCCGGACCACAGGACGGCACAGCGCTGGGCGCCCGCCCACGACACCGGCATCCACACGAAGCCGCGCGCGTCGCTGTTGTCCTCGATGCCGGCCTTCGCCCGGTCGCAGGCGTCGAGGGCCATGCCGTAGCCGTTGCCGACCCAGGCGACGTCGAGCTTGGCGACCCGCTGGCCGGCCTTGACCTGGTCGGCGAGCTTGTCGATGCCGTCCTGCGTCCACAGGCCGAGCTGGGCGCCACGCTCCTGGAGGCCCTTGGCGGTCTCGGCGAGGTTCTCGTAGCCGCAGCCGTATCCGTCGTTGACGAGCATCCAGCCGAGCGGCATCTGGTTCTGGACGTACCCGTCGGCGACCTTCAGGGAGTCGAGGGTGTGGCGCTCGCCCTGGTTCGCGTTGTGGAGGTAGCAGTCGGCGTCGCCCGGTTCGAGGCCGTAGACCGGCGGCATGAACGGCTTGCCCACGAGCGACGTGTACTTGCCGATGACCTGCTTGGCGTCACCGAGGAAGTAGTACGCGTCGAGGCGGCGCTCCTGCTGGCCGGTGTGGACCGAGGGGCCGAAGTCGTAGACACCGGGCGCGAACGTGTTCCGGTAGACGCCGTAGCCCGCCGAAGAGAGGTAGAACGGCTGGGAGTTGGGGTAGCCGCCCTCGTTCCAGTCCGTGTTGTTGGCGACGCGGACCGTCTTGTCCCGGTGCGAGAACGAGCCGTTCTGTTCGCCGCCGCCGAAGAACTGCTCGTCCGCGGCGCGCCGGAGGCTCTGCCGCATGCCGCCCGTGGACCAGCGCAGCGGCTTGTCCTCCTGCCACACGCGGGTCTTGTTGTCCGCCTTGTACAGGCCGAAGCGCAGGGGCTTCTTGTAGACGCGCAGCACGGCGTCGGCGGAGCGGATGCCGTAGTAGGCGCCCGCGTCGAAGGACGACGTGCGGGTGTTCAGGGCGGGCTGCTCGCGCACGATCTGCGAGCCGGCCGGGTCGCTGAAGGAGCCCGACGGATCGGCCTGGAGCCGGAGTTGACCGCCCTTCAGGAAGTCGGCGCGGGCCTTGAGCCCGCCGGCGGCGATCTCGTACCGGCCGTCGCCGCCCTCGAAGGCGGTCAGATCGCCCGCGTCGGTGGTCTCGGGGAGATACGCCTTGCCGACGAAGGAGTTGTCGTGCACGTCGTACGGCACGACCACGACGTGATACGTGCCGTTCGCCTTCGGGATGACGGTCGCCTCGGGGTCGGCGGTGCCCGCGCTGGAGGCGACCTGCTTGCCCGCGTCGTCGTAGATGTACATGTCGAAGTCGTCGGTGGGGCGCTCGGCCCACTCGATCGAGACGGGGACGCCGCCCTCGGGATTGTCGTCCCAGTACCCGTCCGGGACGGACACCTTCAGGTCGAAGCGGTCGCAGACCTTGCCGTCCGGATCCTCGGCGGCCGTCGGGCACTTCGAGGGGCTGTCGACCGTGCCCGCCGCGTACGTGGGGCTCTGCCAGGTGACGCTCTTGTGCTCGGCGTCGAGGCTGCCGCTGCCGGGGGTGGCGGCGCCCGCGTCCTGGGCGGGCGCCGCGAGCAGCGCCGCCGCGAGGGCGGTGGTGGTCCAGGCGGCGAGGGCTCTGGCTCTGCGGTGCGGTTGTCGTTGGTGCGGTTGTCGCATGTGGCGCGTCTCCACTCAGAACGACCAGCAGTTGTTTACTTGTGCTTGAAACTTGCGGCCAGCGTGCAGCTTCGCGCAAGAGTCGGAGTGAAGATTTCCGCGTCACGCAGGTTCATGTCAACCGAAAGCGCAGGAAGGGGGGGCGGGGGGCCCCCACCGGGGCCCCCCCCCGGCCCCCGCCGATGGGCGCCGGCGGACTAACTCGCCCCGTAGACGGGGGACGCCCCGCTTCACTTGGTCGGGGGGGGGCGCCCCCCCGC
>NZ_JBHYTK010000209.1:0-11537 GCF_042749255.1 Streptomyces sp. NPDC059524
CGCGGCCGCCCCCCCCGGGGGCCGGGGGGGCGCGGCGGGTCGCGGGCGCGGGCGCCCCCCCCCCCCGCGCGCCCCCCCGCCCCCGGGCGGGGGCCCCCCCGCTTCGTGCGTTCGGGCTCGCGTGCACCCGCGTGCGCGTCCGCGCTCAGGAGCCCTGGCGCGACCCGGGCGTGTGCCCGAACGTCCGGCGGAACACGGCGATGAACGTGCTCGCCGACGACCATCCGCACCGGTGCGCGACCGCCGTGACGGACAGGCCGTCCGCGAGCAGCACCAGCGCGTGGTGCAGCCGGATCTGGGTGCGCCACTGAGGGAAGGTCAGCCCGAGATCGGCACGGAGCAGCCGCGAGAGCGTCCGCGCGCTCGCCCCGACCTGCCGTCCCAGCTCCTCCAGGGACCGCGCGTCACCGGGGTCCGCGCGCAGGACGGCGTACACCGCGCACAGCAGGGGAGCGGCCGGTGCGGGCAGATGCAGCGGCCGTTCGGGCGCGACCCTCAACTCGTCGAGCAGGACGGCCCGCAGGCGCGCCCGCCGCGCGCTGTCGTCCTCGGGATCACGCGTGTACGCCACGATCAGCTCCCGCAGCAGCGGGCTGACGTCGAGCACCGTCGGCTCCGTCAGCGCGAGCGGGTTCTGTGCGGCGGGCAGCCCCACGAGGTGCAGTTCGAGTTCGCCGTGCGCCTGGTGCCGGTGCACCGTCCCGGCCGGGATCCAGATGGCGCGGGTCGCGGGTGTCACCCATGAACCGGCGTCCGTCGTCACCGCGATGGTGCCGTGCCCCGCGTAGACGATCTGGTGGTCGTCGTGGCGATGGGCGTCGATCTCCCCGCCGGACGCCAGCCACCGTGTGCTGGTGGGCGCGACGCTCGTGTGCCGGACGGCGGCCGGCGCCCGCGCGGCGCCTTCGTGGCGGATGTTCTGCATCGCCTGTCACTTTATCGAAAGCGCGACACCGCGCCTTCTTCGCAGGATGAGGACGTGCGAAGGAACACCTCGATCCTGCTGCTCTCCGTGGGCCACGCCTGCGTCGACATCTACCAGGGCGCCGTGGCGTCCCTCATCCCGTTCTTCGTGGCCGAACGCGCCTACACGTACGCCGTCGCCTCCGGTCTCGTCCTCGCCGCGTCGCTCCTGTCGTCCGTGGCCCAGCCCGTGTTCGGCATGCTCACCGACCGGTGGGCGATGCCCTGGCTGCTGCCGGCCGGCACGCTCCTCGGCGGCGCCGGGATCGCGCTCAGCGGCGTGACCGGCTCGTACGCGCTCACGCTCGTCTTCGTCGCGGTCTCCGGGATCGGCGTCGCCGCCTACCACCCCGAATCCGCCCGACTGGCCCGGCTGGCGAGCCGGGGCAGCCACCGCGCCATGAGCTGGTTCTCCCTGGGCGGCAACATCGGCTTCGCCCTGGCCCCCGTCATGGTGTCCGTCGTCATCGGTCACGGCTCACTGCGCTGGACCCCGTTCCTGGCCCTGCCCGCGCTCGCCGGCGCGGCCCTCGCCGCCCCCGTTCTGCGCCTGACGGCCCGGCGTCAGGCCGGCGCGCCCCCGTCCGCTCCGGCACCGGACCGCCCGGACGACGTGCGGTCCTTCCTGAAACTCTCGCTGGCCGTCGTCTTCCGCTCGGTCGTCTTCATCGGCCTGAGCACCTTCGTCGCCCTGTACACCCGGCAGCGCATGCACGGCAGTTCGGGCGCGGGCACCGCCGCGCTGTTCCTCCTGTTCGCGGGCGGCGCCGTCGGCTCGCTCCTGGGCGGCTCCCTGGCCCACCGCTACGACCGTGTCCGCGTCTGCCGCTGGTCCTACCTGCTCACCGTGGCCGCCGTGGCCGGACTGCTCTACGTGCCGGGCCCCGCCCTGTACGTCTTCGTGGCCCTGACCTCGGCCGGGCTCTACGTCCCCTTCTCGCTCCAGGTCACCCTGGGCCAGGACTACCTGCCCTCCCGCGTCGGCACGGCCGGCGGCGTCACGCTCGGACTCACCGTCAGCATCGGCGGCCTGATCAGTCCGCTGCTCGGCCGCCTCGCCGACACCCTCACCTTGCAGACCGCCCTGACCCCGCTCATCGCCATGCCCGCCCTGAGCTGGCTCTTCTTCCGCACCCTGCCCGAGCCCGCGCCCCCGGGAGCGCCCGCTCCTGACGGTCCGTCGCCCCGCGGCCGCGCGCACAGCCCCAGTGCGAGGAAAACGGAAGATCTCCCTCCTGTTGTGGCGTCCGAGCGGGGTGTGGTGCAGTGGACGGACGGCGGGGGAGTGCGGGGCACGGAGGGGATTCCGCACTCCGCCCCCACCGGCACGCGCGCGGGACACGAGTGACCGTGCGTCAGCGCGGCGGGGAGCGGGAGGCGCGCACACCGAGTCCGGCCGTGAGCGGGGCGGGCCCGGACGTCAGGGCAGGATCGAGTCCACGTAGCCGCCGTCCACCCGCAGCGCGCCGCCCGTCGTCGCCGAGGCCTGGTCCGAGGCGAGATAGACCACCATGTTCGCGATCTCCTCGGGCTCGATCAGGCGCTGGATCAGCGACTGCGGACGGTACTCGCGCATGAAGACCCGCTGCGCCTCGTCCCACGCCAGGTCCCGGTCCACGAGCCCGTACACGAAGTCCTCGACCCCGCCCGTGTGCGTCGGACCGGCGATGACCGAGTTGACGGTCACTCCGGTGCCCGCGGCCTGCTTGGCGAAGCCCCGGGTCACCGCGAGCAGCGCCGTCTTGGACATGCCGTAGTGGATCATCTCGGCGGGGATCACCACGGCGGAGTCGCTCGCGATGTTCTGGATCCGGCCCCAGCCGCGCCCGCTCATCCCCGGCAGGTACTGGCGGACGAGCCGTACGGCGGCCAGCACGTTCACCTCGAAGTAGCGGCGCCACTCGTCGTCCGTGATCTCCAGCGGGTCCGCCGAGTCGAAGATGCCCAGGTTGTTGACCAGGATGTCCACGCGCGGCAGCGCCTCGGCGGCCCGCCGGGCGCCCTCCTCCGTGGTGACGTCGGCGGTGACCGGCACGAACTCCGCTCCCGGCGCGTCCCCGCGGAGCCGCCCGATCGCCTCCTCGACCCGGTCCCGGGACCGCCCGTTGATCCCTACGGTGGCACCGGCCCGGGCCAGCCCGGTGGCGATCGCGGCACCGATGCCCTGGGTCGAACCGGTGACCAGCGCGGTACGTCCCGACAGGTCGATCTGCATGGGGCCGGCTCCTTGCGGTGTGGGGCACGTCCTCACCCAGCCTGCCCGGACCGGCCCGGGGCGCAACTCCGCCCGCTCAGCCGGTCGCGTCGAGCACCGCGCGGAAGCGGGCCCGGCCCGCCGGCATGTGCGTGTACTCCTTCGGCGCCTCGGACAGCGGGAACACCTCGATCCGCGGCCTGACCCGGGCCGCCGCGCTGGACGCCAGGTCGTCCTCGTTCTCGACCGGCGCCCCCGTCAGGTGTCCCCGCACGGCGCGGGTGCCGAACAGCACTCGCCCGGCGTCCACCCGCACCGGGTCCGGTGCGGCGCCGAGCGGCAAGAGCCGCCCGTGCGGCGTGGGCACAGCGCCCGCCGATGCCCTGCACCGCGACGAGCTGAGTCAGCGGCGACCGCCGCACTCCCACGGATACACCTCGACCTGCGCCCAGGGACCCGCGCCCAGCACACCCCGCGCCGCCTCCGCGTCCGGGGCCCGCACCAGTGCGGCCGTCCCCAGCCATGTCTCCCCGTCGTCGGACAGGAGCGGGCCGAACGCCAGCAGTTCCTCCCGTTCGGCCGGCACCGCGTACCGGGCGCCCGCCTCCGGGCCGAGGCCGAGGACCAGATACCGGTCCTCGCCGGTGAGCCCGCCCGCGAAGTCCCACATCGTGCGCCCCAGCTCGTTGCGCCACCGGCGCACCATCACGTCCCGGTACGCCCCGGCCTGATAGCCGGGCTCCTCGCAGGCGAAGGCCCAGGCCGCGGCCGGGTCCGGCAGCTCGGCGATGTGCACGCTGCCCCTGAGCGACTCGCCGTCCGCCTCGAAGACCGGGCCGCGCGCGATCAGTTCGGCCGCGAACCCGTCCATGTACGACCAGTGGTCCTCCAGCAGCGCCTGACGCAGCGCGAGCGAGCCGACCCGGTCCCGGTGATAAACGAAGAACTCCATGTCCGCAGACCCTTCCGTACGGGGCCACGGTCCTCAACCGGCTTTAGCCCGGCGGGGACCCGCTACGCCCCGCCGGCCGCCGACGGCACCCCGAGCCGCTCGCCGAGGAAGGCGATGATCTCGTCCCGGGCCCGCCGCGTGGGATGCCCCTCCTTGTCGACGAGGTGCGCGGTGACCACGCTGTGCGCGCAGCCGACGACGTCCCGGAAGAACGGCGGAGGGGCGGGATTCGCGTCCGCGTCGTCGAGCACCCGCCCGTCGAACGCGTCACCGAGGAGCGCGCGGTACGCGGCGAACCGCTGACCGGTGCACCAGGAGTCGTTCTCGAAGCGGTAGGCGAGCACCTTCAGGCGGTCCCGCCCGACCCGTTCGGCCACCGCCGTGGCGTCCTCGGCGCTCAGCTCCAGGCCGCCCGGGTCGTCGAGCGGCAGCGAGGGATGGTTGACGACCGGCGCGACCACCACGGGTTCCAGCGCCATGGTCAGAGCGAAGTTCCCGGTGAAACACAGGCCTATCGCGCCGACCCCGGGCCCGCCCCGCTCGGCGTGCGCCTGCCGCGCCAGTCCCCGCAGCCAGCCGGTCACCGGGCTGGTCCCGCCCCCGGCGAACGCCCGGAACTCGGCACTGACGCACGCCCGCCGCACGACCGTCTCCCCGGCCTCCGCCAGCGGATACGCGCCGTCGACCCCGAACAGTGACGGTAGATACACCGAGAAGCCGGCCTCCCTCAGCCATCGGGCGAAGCGCGCCACGTCGGGACTGATGCCCGGCATCTCCGGCATCAGCACGACGGCCGGGCCCGCCCCGGTCACGTACACGGTCTTCTCCACGCCGTCCACGCCGACGAGCCGCTGCTCGAAGTCGTCCAGGGGGTCGCGCAGTTCTCGTCTGTCGGTGGTGTCAGTCATGCGGCTGATCGTGCGCGGCCGCGGCGGCTTCCGGGAAGCGGCGACATCGCCATCCGACCGGCTAATATCGCCACCCGTTCCACTCCGCCCGGCACCCTGTCCGAACGATCCGGAGACGCCCGTGAACCCCAGCCCGCTCCGCGTCGGTGTGCTCGCCTATCCGGGCTGTTTCGCGTCCGAGGTGTACGGCGTCCCCGACCTGCTGACCATGGCGGGGCATGTCGCGGCGAGGGCCCGCGAGACGGCGCCGGCCGCCTACGAGATGACGGTGCTCTCGCCCAGGCGCCGCGTCCGCGCCTCAGGCGGCTGGTCCCTCGACGTCGCGGCAATGCGTCCGGTGGACGTCCTCGTCGTCCCCGGCTTCGAACTGTCGCCCGCCCTCGACCTCGACGCGACGCTCGCCGGACTGGCCCCGGAGCTGGACGCCCTGCGCGCACACGCCGCCGAGGGCACGGCGCTCGTGTCCGTGTGCGTCGGCGCCTTTCTCCTCGCCGAGGCCGGACTGCTCGCCGGCCGGGAGGCCACCACCTCGTGGCTGTTCGCGGACCGCTTCGCGCGCCGCCACCCCGACACCCACCTGTCTCCCGACCGCCTCGTCGTGACCGACCGGGGCATCACGACGACGGCCGCCTTCAGCGCCATGTACGACTTCGCACTGCAGTTCATCCGCGAACACGACGGCCCCGCCGTCGCGCGCAGCACCGCCCGCATCGCACTGGTCGACGACGCCCGCTCCACCCAGGCCCCGTACGTCGACACCTCCCTCGTCCCCACCACCGGCCGCACGTTCTCCCTGGACGTCAAACGCTGGCTCGACCAGCATCTCGACGCCCGCTACGACCTGCCCGCGCTCGCCCGCACCTTCCACGTCAGCACGCGGACCCTGCTCCGCCGCTTCGGCGACGAGACGGGGCAGACACCGCTCGCCCATCTGCAGGCGGCCCGTGTGCGCCGGGCCGGACACCTGCTGGAGACGACCGCCAGGACGGTGGCCAGGATCGCAGCCGACGTCGGCTACCGCGACGTCGGCGCCTTCAGCGGCCTGTTCGTCCGGCACACGGGGCAGCGGCCGGGGGAGTACCGCGCCAAGTTCCGCCGCGGGTCCGGAGCCGGGGCCGGAGCCGACCGCCCTGTGCCGCCCGCCCGTTCCTGAACCGGCCGGTGTGCCCGGCCCGTCAGGCGGCGCCCTGCTCGACCAGCGTGTACATCACCGAACGCTGCTGCTTGTGGCGTTGGATACGGCCCTTGGCCACGAGCGCCTCCAACGTGTTCCGCACGACCTGCGGCGTCGGGGTCCGATCGGGGTGCTTCTCCAGCAACTCCTCCCGGAGCTCCTTCGCGAGCCGCGGCTCCTCGTACCGCCCGAGCAACTCCGCGAGGAGGTCACCGAGCAGGGGCCGGGCCGGCTGCTTCGCCCCGGAATCCGCCGTGCCGCCGGACTTCGTTCCCGAAGCACCGGAGGGCTTGGCGGGCTCGGCCGCCTTGGCGGACTTCGCACTCTTGGAGGCCTTGGCTGCCTTGGCCGTCTTGGTGGCCTTACGGGGAGCGGGCTTCGCGGCGGACTTCCTGGCCGGCCTGGCGGCAGGTTTCGCGGCCGACTTCGCGGCGGTGCGCGCCGGAGCGGGGGCCTCGACGGGAGGGGTGTCCACGACTTCCTGCTGTGCCCGAGGTTTCTGCTGTGCCTCCTGCGCCGGCCGGGACGACGCCGTCGCCGGGTCCTCGAACCGCTCGGTGAGGCTCAGGATGTCGGTGAGGAGGGCCTCCTCCTGCTTCAACATCTTGATCTTCTCGGTGAGTTCCTGCTGCTGGCGCCGGTTCTCCGCCAGATCCGACGCGGCTTGCTCGACGTACCGGGACCGGAGCGTCTCGGCTGGTGTACTGGCCATTTCCGGCTCACTCTCCGTTGTGCTGACGGATGGCACGCATCGTACAACCGGGATGTATGTCGCAACCCCCGAACGGACACTTGCGTACGGCCCGACGCGCGGGGCCGCCCGAGGCATTGCACACGTGTCACGTCACCCGCCAAGATGGTGATGTGAACCATGCCTTTCCCTGCGGGTCGCTCCCGCTCGACTTCGTCGGCACGCTCCGGGCGCGACGCGACGCCGCGCCCCTGGAGAAGCTGGCCACGCCCGGGCTGCTGGACGACTGGTTCGTCGAGTCCGCGATGTTCGACGTGCCGCCGGGCGCGGACGCGCTCGACCTGGACACGGCGATCGACCTCCGGGAGGCGATCCACTCCCTCGTCGTGGCCCGGCTGGCCGGCGAGCCGATGCCCCCCGCGGACATCGCCGAGGTGAACCGCCACGCCGCCGGACTCCCCGTGCGCGTGCACCTGGGCCCGGACGGTGTGCGCCGCACGGGCACCGTCTCGCAGGGGCTGTCCGCGCTCGCCCGCGAGGCCGTCGAGCTCCTCGGAGGTGACGACGCCGCCCTGCTGCGCGAGTGCGCCCGCCCCGAATGCACCCAGGTCTACCTCGACCGCTCGCGCGGCCGCCGCCGCGAATGGTGCGCGATGCGCACCTGCGGCAACCGCGTCAAGGCGGCCGCCTACCGCGCCCGCAGGAGCGGCAGCCCGGTCTGACCCGGGCCCTGCCGCCCCGGGCGGTCACGGGCTCAGCTCTTGAGCGCGTAGAAGCGCATCGGCGAGTTCGGCTCGAAGCCGATGCGGGGGTACATCGGGGCCCCCGCCACGGTCGCGTGCAGCGTCGCCCGCGTCAGGCCCGTGCGCCGCGCGCCCTCGTGCAGTGCCTTGCGGGTGACGGCCTCGCCGTAACCGCGGCGCTCCCAGGCCGGTTCCGTGGCGACGAGGACGACGAACAGCCGGCCCGCCGCCTCGACGGACGCGGCACACGTCACCGGCTCACCGTCCCGGAGCCCCAGATACGCGTACACGTCCTCGTGCCACAGCCGGGACCCCGCGAGCCCGTCCCGGCCGTCCTCCAACGGGAAGCCGTACGCCCGCGAGTTGATGTCCGCGAACGCCCGCAACTGCTCCTCGGACGACACCCGTACGAAGGTCAGGTCCGGGTGGACCGGATCGGGCACCGGAAGGAAGCTGCCGGCCATGCCCGTGCCCGGGAAGGCGTGCTCCAGGCCCGTCTGCGCGGCCGCCGAGTCGAGTTCGGCCCGGGCGTCGTCCTGGAGGAGGTCGTCGAAGACCCACAGGAAGCCCGGGTGCCGCTTCGACCGCATGATGCCGGCCGCCTCCGCGAGCCGCCGCCGCATCAGGCCGGTGCCGAGGCCCGCCTCGGTCAACGTCAGACAGTTCCAGAACGCGAACCGGCAGTCGGCCCAGCGCACGGCGATCCCCGGCAGATCGCGCACGTCCGCCTCCGGGTCCCGGTCGAGGACCAGGGCGCGCCAGCCCACCGTCAACTGCTCCACCGATTCGATCGCGTCCGCGAGCTCGTGCATCAGAACCCCTCAGGTCGTAGGGCGGGAAGGTCGTCGCCCGCCCCGATGAACGACGCCGACAGTGACAAGGTGCCCCGTTCGATTCCGCTCGATGGGCGGGAGAGGAGATTCCCGTCCCGCACACCTGGGCTGTTGGCACGATCGAGCGTCACCGTCTTGACCGGTTACGCGGGTACGAGCAGACTGACATGTGTCCGGCTACAGCAGGGCGCATCCACGAGGTGGAGGACGGTCATGAGTCACGAAGGCATCGCGGACCCCGCCGCGGCGGCCCGCAGCGCACGGTTCGGCAGGCTGCCCGAGCGGGTCCGTTTCGAGGACATGAGCGAAGGCGCGGACACGGAGGCGGCGGCGAGGGCGAACGCCATGTACGACCCCGAGGGCCAGTGGAAGTTCTACTCCTGCCTCGCGATCGACCTGGGACTCTGATCCCCGGGTGCCGGTGCCGGATCTAGTCCCGCGTCAGCGCCCAGCGTTCGTGGTCGCGCCACTCACCGTTGATCCGCTGGAAAGCGGGCGAGAACCCCTCGCGGCGGAACCCCAGCCGCCGCACCAGATTGAGGGAAGCCTCGTTGTCCGGCTGGATGTTGGCCTCCAGGCGGTGCAGATCCAGGTGCTCGAACGCGTACCGGACGACGAGCCGCAGCCCCTCCGTCATATAGCCGCGGCCCGTGGTCGACGCGTACGCGGTGTAGCCGAGCGTCCCGCACTGCAGGCCGCCCCGGACGATGTTGTTGATGTTGACGGTGCCGACGATCGCGCCGGTGTCGCTCCGGCAGATCGCGTACCCCTCACGGGAGGGCTGCGCGATCTGCTCGATGTACGCGGCGAACTCGGCCTCCGTGCGCTCGCCCACGCCCAGCCAGCGGCGCATCGTCGCGGCGCTCTCCCGGGCCAGCGCCGCCAACTCGGCGTGGTCCGCGAGGCGAAGAGTGCGTATGGCCACCCGAGGGCCGTGGACGAGGTAGGGGGCGGCGTGGAGATCAGACATCCGGCGATTTTAGGGGGCCCGGGCGGGACCGGGCCCCGTACCGTTACGGCACGTTCCACCCGGCGATGCACGGCTGGCCGTCCTCCGAGGACAGGAAGCTGAGGGTGCCCGGGTGCGGGTGGCCGAGGAGTCGGCTCGCGGACGGGTCGAGGCCGAGCCAGCGCACGGTGAGCACGCGCGCGAGATGGCCGTGCGCGACGACCGCGACATCGCCCTCGCTGAGCAGCGGGCGGATTCGGTCGAGCACCGCGTCCGTCCGCGCGGCGACCTCGTCGAGCCGCTCGCCGGGATGTCCGGCGTCACCGGGGACCACTCCGTCCCGCCACAGGTCCCAGTCCGGTCGCGACGCCCTGATCTGCTCGGCGGTCAGGCCCTCGTAGCCGCCGTAGTCCCACTCCAGCAGGTCCGGGTCGGGCTTCGCGTCCGTCAGGCAGGCCAGTTCGGCCGTGCGCAGAGCGCGGCTCAACGGGCTGCTGAACACGGCCGTGAGACGCCGGCCCGCCAGCCTCGGCGCCAGCGACCTGGCCGCCGCCTCGCCCGCCTCCGTCAGGGGTACGTCGGTCCGGCCGGCGTGCTGACCCGACAGGCTCCACTCGGTCTGGCCGTGCCGGATCACTATGAGTTCACCCATGGCCGCGCACGCTAGCCGACCTCGCCGCGCCCGTTCCACGGCATTAGTTTTTGCCGTCCTTTTTCCCTCTCGGGCACAACCTATTTCCGGTTGATAAACGGCGGTAAGCGATATCACGGCGCATCGAGAAAAATCCGAAACAAGAGGGGTGTTACTGGAACTGGCCCCCTCTATTGGACATCTTTGCCTGTGACCGAAGGCCCGGGAGGAACGCATCGTCCCGGGCGGCACATGTACGTCGTACGGGGAAGGCACTTCCGATGCACAAGAACCTCCGCACCCGTCTGCTCGTCGCGGGCTCCCTCACCGCGGCCCTCGGACTGGCCGCCGTCACACCCGCGCTCGCCGGACCGGCCCCCGCGCCCACCACCCGGCACGCGTCGACGGCCGCGCCGACACCCGTGCAGGGCGACCCGAGGAACGTGACCGACCGCGTGGCCGACTTCTACGGCGCCTACATCGACGCCGTGTGGAGCACCGGCGACGCCGCCGCGGGCGCCCAGGCCAAGGCGCTGCGGAAGTTCTACCTCTCGACCGCCGAGCAGAAGAAGGTGGCCGCCTACGAGGCCCGCGAGCACGCCGACGGCATCCTCTTCGCGCAGAACGTGCCGGTGAAGTGGTCGGTGGCGTACACGGGCTCGGGCGCCGGGCACGCCACCGCGCTCGTCACCCTCACCTGGAGCGACGGCGGACACCCCGAGATCACCAAGATCAAGGTGCAGACGGATCTGCGGACCCGGAAGATCACCGACCTGAAGCCCGCCTAGCGACATGGCGTGACGGACGTCCGGCGACCCCGCGGCGGGCCCCGGCGGGGCCCGCACTATCTTGGGCCGGATGTACCCACAGCAGCCGCAAGGCGCCCCCGCCCAGGCACCCCACCCCGCAGCACCCCCGGCCCCGCGCGGCCGTACGACCGCTGTGGTCGTCGCGCTGCTGGCGGGGCTCGTGCTCGGCGGCGGGGGAGTCGCCGCGGCGTGGGCGCTCACGGGGGACAGCGGCACCACCGCCAAGGGCACCGCCCCGGCCGACGACGCCCGCGCCGCCTGCCGGGCTCTCGACGGCTTCGACGAGAAGAAGTACGGCACGAAGGGCGCGGAGGGCGACATCGCCCTGAACCGCTACAGCGCGGCGGGCACCCTCTCCGCGGCCGCCGCCGCGGGCGACGCCGAGTACCGCCCGCTCGCCGAGGCCATGCGTCGCGCGCAGAACCGCCAGGCCCGCGTCTTCGAGTTCGACGCGACGGTCCAGAAGGACCTGGAGAAGGCGCGCGCCATCTGCGCGGACCTGTAGCCGCGAGCCCCGGGGCGCCGCGCCCCCCCGGCGAGGCGGCCCCGGGGGGGGGGCCCCGGCCCGCGCCCAGCGTGGGGGCCCCCGCCGGCGCGCGCGGCGACGCCGGGGCGCGCCCGCCCCCCGGGCCGCCCCCCCCGGGAGCCGCGCCCCCGCGGGGCGCGCGGGGGGCGGGGGCCCCCCCCGCG
>NZ_JBHYTK010000210.1:0-9717 GCF_042749255.1 Streptomyces sp. NPDC059524
GGCTTCTCGCGCAGTTCCCCGCGCCCCTGAAATGCAGACCCTTCGGGTCGCATTTTCCCGAGGAAGGCGCAGCCTTCCCAGGGGCGCGGGGAACTGCGCGGCCAGCCCCCACCGGGGCGAGCGTCGGATGATGCGCTCGCCCCGGCGGCGGGGCGTCAGGCCTTCGCAGGCTCCGGGTCGGACTCGGATTCGGGGGTCGCCTGCTCCGGCAGGGCGGCCCCCTTCTTCGCGGCCCGCTTCTTGGCCCGCCGCTCCTTGCGGAGCTCCAGCATCGCGTAGAGCGTCGGGACGAGGAGCAGGGTCAGCAGGGTCGACGTGATGAGGCCGCCGATCACGACCACCGCCAGCGGCTGCGCGATGAAGCCGCCCTCGCCGGTGACGCCGAGCGCCATCGGGAGCAGGGCGAAGATCGTGGCCAGGGCCGTCATCAGGATCGGGCGGAGCCGGTGCCGGCCGCCCTCGACGACCGCCTCGACGACGCCCAGGCCCTGTGCCCGGTACTGGTTGATGAGGTCGATCAGCACGATCGCGTTCGTCACGACGATGCCGATGAGCATCAGCATGCCGATCATCGCCGGGACGCCCATGGGGGTGCCGGTCGCGACGAGCAGGCCGATCGCGCCCGTGGCCGCGAACGGGATGGAGACCAGCAGGATCAGCGGCTGGGCCAGCGAGCGGAACGTCGCGACCAGGAGCAGGAAGACGATCGCGATCGCCGCGAGCATCGCCAGGCCCAGGTTCTTGAACGCGTCGTCCTGGTCGGAGGTGACACCGCCGATGGTGGCGGTGGCGCCGGCCGGCAGGTCCAGCTTCGCGAGCTTCGACTGGAGGTCGGCGGAGACCGCGCCGGTGTTGTCCCCGGTCGGCTTGGCCGTGATCGTGGCGGCGCGGGCGCCGTCGATGCGGGTCATGGAGACCGGGCCGTCGACGAGCTTCACCGTGGCGATGTCGCCCAGGGTCAGACCGCGCGGACCCATCGGCAGCTTCTTGAGCTCGGCCATGGTCGTGGCCGGCTTCGCCGACTTCACGACGACGTCGCGCTCGGTGTCGTCGAGGATCGCCTTGCCGCTGGTGGTGCCGCGCACCGCCTGGGCGACGGCCGCGCCGAGCGTCGTGTCGTCGAACCCGGCCGCGGCGGCCTTGGAGTTGGCCTTGACCGAGATGCGCGGGACGGACTGCGACAGGTCGCTGGTCACGTCGGTGACGTCGTCGAGGGAGGCGACGGACTCGCGGACCTGCTCGGACGCCTTGTCGAGGACCTCCGCGTCGGCGGCCTTCACGACCACGCTGAGGTCCTGGCTGCCGAAGCCGTCACCGGCCGCGATGGTCGTCGTACCGATGCCGGACAGCTTGCCGAGCTCGCGCTCGATGCGGTCCTGCGTGTCCTCGTAGGAGGCCTTGTCCTTCAGGGTGACCTGGTACGAGGCCTGGTTGGTGTCGGTGCCGCCGCCGAAGGCCGCCATGAACCCGGAGGAGCCGACGGTGACCTGGTAGTCCTTGACGGCGTCGATGCCCTGGAGCGCCTTCTCGATCTTCCGCGCGGAGGCGTCGGTCGCGGCGAGGCTGGTGCCGGGCTTCAACTCCTGCTTGATGGACAGGACTTCCTGCTCGCCCTGGTCGAAGAAGTTCGTCTTCAGGAGCGGGGCCATGCCGAAGGTGCCGACGAGGACGACGGTCGCGAGGGCCACGCTGGTGAGGCGGCGACGGGTCGCGAAGCGCAGCACCGGCACGTAGATCCGCTGGAGCCGGGAGCGGGCCTCCTTCTCCTCGGCCTTGCGGCGGGCCTCCTCCGGGTCGACGCCCTGGATCGCCTTCGGGGCGCGCAGGAACCAGTAGGAGAGCACCGGCACGACGGTCAGGGAGACGAGGAGGGACGCGAGCAGCGCCGCCGTCACCGTCAGGGAGAACGAGCCGAACAGCTCGCCGACCATGCCGCCGACCAGACCGATGGGCAGGAACACGGCGACCGTGGTGAGCGTCGACGAGGTGACCGCTCCGGCGACCTCGCGGACCGCCGTGAGGATGGCCTCCTTGCGCTCCTCGCCGTAGCCGAGGTGCCGCTTGATGTTCTCCAGGACGACGATCGAGTCGTCGACGACGCGGCCGATCGCGATGGTCAGCGCGCCGAGCGTGAGCATGTTGAGCGAGAGGTCGCGGGTCCACAGGACGATCAGCGCGAGGACCACCGACAGCGGGATGGAGACCGCGGTGACGAGGGTGGAGCGCAGCGACGCGAGGAAGACCAGGATGACGATGACGGCGAAGAGCAGGCCGAGCGCGCCCTCCGTGGTCAGTCCGGAGATGGACTTGGAGACGGCGGGGCCCTGGTCGCTGACGACGGTGAGCTTCGCGCCGGCGCCGAGGTCCTGACGCAGGCCGGGCAGCTTGTCCTCGACCGCGTTCGAGATGGCGACCGCGGAGCCGTCCTGGTCCATGGTGACCATGACGGCGAGGCTGGGCCGGCCGTCGGTGCGGGTGAGCGAGTCGGCCGTGGACGGCTCCTGCTTCACGGTGGCGATGTCCCCGAGGCGTACGGGCTTCTTGACGCCCTGGCCGGTGATCATCAGGTCCTCGATCTGCCGCAGCGAGGTGAACCCGCCGCCGACCTGGACCGTGCGGTTCTTGCCGCTCTCGTCGAAGGAGCCCGCGGGCAGCGTGGCGCCGCCGGAGCGCAGGGACTGGCCGAGCGTCATGACGGAGACACCGGCCGCGGCCATCTTGCGGTCGTCCGGCGTGACGTTCACCTGGAGGTCGCGGACGCCGTCGACGGTGACCTGGGAGACGCCGTCGATGTCCTTGAGGGCCGGTACGACGGTCTTGTCGAGCTGGTCGGCGAGCGCCTGCTGGTCCTTGTCGGAGGTGACGGCGAGGACGACGGTCGGGATGTCGTCGGTGGAGCCGGCGATCACCTGCGGGTCGACGTCGTCGGGCAGTTGGGCGCGGGCCCGGTTCACGGCCTGCTGGATGTCGGCGACGATCTGCTTGGAGCCGTTGCCGAAGTCGAACTGGGCCATCAGGACCGCGTTGCCCTCGGAGGCCGTCGCGGTGATGCCGGTGACGCCGTCGACGGCGTCGATGGAGTTCTCCAGCGGCTCCACGACCTGCTTCTCGACCACGTCCGGGGACGCGCCCTGGTAGGGGGCCAGGACGGAGACCATGGGCAGTTCGATGGAGGGCAGCAGCTGCTGCTTGAGCTGGGGGATCGCGATCGCGCCGAAGACGATCGCGATGACGGACATCAGGCCGATCAGGGCGCGTTGGGCGAGGCTGAATCTCGACAGCCAGGACATGGGCGGGGTCTCCGGGGGCGTGGGACGACGAGCGGACTGCGGCCCGCCCACACGGACGCGCACAGGGGGCCGCTCATACTTTCAGCCATCCCCGCGGCCCGATTCGTCGCTCCCAGGTCCCGTCTTCACGCTCCGCGTACTGCGGGTGTAGTACGTGACGGGTGGGGCTCACTCCACCCTTGGACGGACCAGGCCCGATTCGTACGCGATGACGACGAGTTGGGCGCGGTCGCGGGCGCCGAGCTTGGCCATCGCCCGGTTCACATGGGTCTTGACGGTGAGCGGGCTGACCTCGAGGCGTTCGGCGATCTCGTCGTTGGAGTGGCCGCCGGCGACGAGGACGAGCACCTCGCGCTCGCGTCCGGTGAGCGCGGCGAGCCGCTCGGCGTGGGCGCCGCCGGTGCGGCCGTCCTCGTCGAACCCCTCGCCCTGGGCGAGGAACTTGGCGATGAGTCCCTTGGTCGCGGCCGGTGAGAGCAGCGCGTCGCCCGCCGCCGCGACGCGCACCGCGCCCAGCAGTTCCTCGGGTTCGGCGCCCTTGCCGAGGAAGCCGGAGGCGCCCGCCCGCAGCGACTGCACGACGTACTCGTCGACCTCGAAGGTGGTCAGCATGACGACGCGGACCTGGGCGAGCGCGGGGTCGGCGCTGATGGCGCGGGTGGCGGCGAGGCCGTCGGTGCCGGGCATCCGGATGTCCATGAGGACGACGTCGGGGAGGTGTTCCTGGGCGAGGGCGACGGCCTCGGCACCGTCGGAGGCCTCGCCGACGACCTCCATGTCGGCCTCGGAGTCGACGAGGACGCGGAAGGCGCTGCGCAGCAGGGCCTGGTCGTCGGCGAGCAGTACCCGGATCGTCATGCGCCGGTGTCCCCTGACGTCGTGGTGGGCGAAACGGCCCCGGTGGTGCGGGCCTTGACGGGAAGGATCGCATGGACGCGGAATCCGCCGCCGTAGCGCGGTCCGGCGCTGAGGGTGCCGCCGAGGGCGGAGACCCGCTCGCGCATGCCGAGCAGTCCGTGGCCGCCGCCCTCCTCGGGGACGGACCGGCCGGGGGTGGCCTCGGGTCCGTTGTCGAGGACGGTGATCTCGACGTTCGGGCCGACGTGCACGACGCTGACCTCGGCTCTCGCGTCGGGGCCCGCGTGCTTGTGGACGTTGGTGAGGGCTTCCTGGACGACGCGGAAGGCGGCGAGGTCGACGGCGGCGGGCAGCGTGGGGGCGTCCTTCGCGCGGGCCACCTCGACGGGCAGGCCCGCGTTGCGGAACGTGCCGACGAGGTCGTCGAGCCGGTCGAGTCCGGGGGCCGGTTCGGTGGGGGCCTCGGGGTCTCCGGACTGGCGCAGCAGGCCGACGGTGGCGCGGAGTTCGTCGAGGGCGGAGCGGCTGGCGGTGCGGACGTGCGAGAGCGCCTCCTTCGCCTGGTCGGGGCGCTTGTCCATGACGTGGGCGGCGACGCCGGCCTGCACGTTGACGAGCGCGATGTGGTGGGCGACGACGTCGTGGAGGTCGCGGGCGATGCGCAGCCGTTCCTCGGCGACTCGGCGCCTGGCCTCCTCCTCGCGGGTGCGCTCGGCCCGTTCGGCGCGTTCGCGGATGGCGTCGACGAAGGCGCGCCGGGAGCGGACGGCGTCGCCGGCCGCGGCGGCCATACCGGTCCAGGCGAAGATCCCGAGGTTCTCCTGCGCGTACCAGGGCAGCGGGCCGACGAACATGGCGATGCCGGTGAGCAGGGCCATCGTGGCGAAGCCGACCCGCCAGGTGGTGGGCCGGTCGGTGGTCGCGGCGACGGTGTAGAGGGCGACGACGGCCGACATGACGACGGGGGCGCGCGGCTCTCCGGTGACGAGTTCGACTACGGAGACTGTGGCGGTCGCCGCGAGGACGTACATGGGGGCGACGCGGCGGAAGACCAGGGCGGCGGCGCCGAGCACCATGAGGGCGAGGCTGAGGGCGTCGGGGGTGCGGGCGCCCCAGGCGTAGGTGCCCTCCGGACCGTGGGGGTCGACGAAGGAGCCCGCCACCATCGCGAACAGGACGCCGAGGGCGACGATCGCGTCCAGGGCCAGGGGATGGGTCCTGGCCCACCGTACGAGCGAGGTCACCGGCGTCACGGTAGCCTCCCCTCCCCGCTCGCCGTCCGGGTGGGGAGGGTCCGACGGGAATCTCCCGGAAACCTGCCCGGGATCAGCCAGGGATCAGTCCGTCGTCGGAGAGCATCGCCCGGACCTCGTCGAGCGACGCGTCGGGCGCCGGGAGGATCAGCTCGGACGGCTCCAGGGAGTCGTCCGGCAGCGGGGAGCCGAGCCGGCGGACGGCGTCGAGGAGGGCGGCCAGGGTCTGGCGGAAGCCCTGCTCGTCGCCGCTCTCCATCTCGGCGAGGAGTTCGTCGTCCAGCTTGTTGAGCTCGGTGAGGTGGTCGTCCGCCAGCCTCACCTGCCCCTCCCCCATGATCCGTACGATCATGACGAGCGCCCTCCTCGTAGGCGATGCGGCCTCTCGAAGCTCTACTGCTTGTCGAAGCGCGGAGTGTCCTGCGACTGCCCGCTCTGCTGACCCTGGCCCTGGCCGCCCTCGATCGCCTGCTGGGACGAGGAGGAACCACCGGCCAGCTCGGCCTTCATGCGCTGCAGTTCCAGCTCTACATCCGTACCACCGGAGAGCCGGTCCAGCTCGCTCTGGATGTCGTCCTTGGCGAGTCCGGACGGGTCGTCGAGGGCGCCGGAGGCGAGCAGCTCGTCGATGGCGCCGGCGCGGGCCTGCAGCTGGGCGGTCTTGTCCTCGGCGCGCTGGATCGCGAGGCCGACGTCGCCCATCTCCTCGGAGATGCCGGAGAAGGCCTCGCCGATGCGGGTCTGTGCCTGGGCCGCCGTGTAGGTCGCCTTGATGGTCTCCTTCTTGGTGCGGAAGGCGTCCACCTTGGCCTGGAGGCGCTGGGCCGCGAGGGTGAGCTTCTCCTCCTCGCCCTGGAGCGTCTGGTGCTGCGTCTCCAGGTCCGTGACCTGCTGCTGGAGCGCGGCGCGGCGGGAGAGGGCCTCGCGGGCGAGGTCCTCGCGGCCGAGCGCGAGCGCCTTGCGTCCCTGGTCCTCCAGCTTGGAGGACTGGCCCTGGAGCTGGTTGAGCTGCAGTTCCAGGCGCTTGCGGCTGGTCGCCACGTCGGCGACGCCGCGGCGCACCTTCTGCAGCAGCTCCAGCTGCTTCTGATACGAGTAATCGAGGGTCTCGCGAGGGTCCTCGGCCCGGTCAAGGGCCTTGTTCGCCTTCGCGCGGAAGATCATCCCCATACGCTTCATGACACCGCTCATGGGCTTCGCGCGCCCCCTTCTGACCGACTCCAGCTCCAGCACTGCGACAGAACCCACAGTACGGGTCCTGTCTCCATTACCGCACTGTTCAGGTGCGGATGCGCTCATCCCCGAGGACGACTGCGTCCTGCTCGGGGTCCCGCGCAGGGAGTAGGGAGCCCCCGTCTCCCCTCGGGGTCCCGTGCCCCTGTCACCGGGTATGGACGCAGGGTGTTGCCGGATCGTTCCCCATGGGCCTGTGGTCCATGCACGTCCAGCACGTACCCTTGGTTTTTGTGTTCCGTAGCCGATCCAAGGACGACAAGGCGCCGGCCGACAAGGCCCCGGTGACCGCCTCCGACGCGTCCAAGCAGACCCGAGACCCGCAGGCGCCCAAGGGCCGCCCCACGCCCAAGCGCAGCGAGGCCCAGTCGCAGCGCCGCAGCGTGGCCAACACCAAGATGTCGCCGAAGGAGGCCCGCGCCCGCTCGCGCGAGGAGCGCCGCACCGCGATGGAGCGCCAGCGCGCGGCCCTCGCGAGCGGCGACGAGCGTTATCTGCCGGCCCGTGACAAGGGCCCGGTGCGCAAGTACGCGCGCGACTTCGTCGACTCGCGTTTCAGCATCGCCGAGTACTTCCTGCCGATGGCGGTGATCATCCTCGTCCTGAGCATGGTCCGCGTGGGCTCGCTGCAGAACATCGCGCTGCTGCTGTGGCTCTTCGTGATCGTCGCGATCGTCATCGACTCGGTCATCACGGGCTTCCGCCTGAAGAAGCAGCTGGCGGAGAAGTTCCCCGACCAGCCGCGCAAGGGCGCCGTCGCCTACGCGCTGATGCGCACGCTCCAGATGAAGCGGCTGCGGCTGCCCAAGCCCCAGGTCAAGCGCGGGGAGCGGCCCTGAGCACCGAGGCCTTCGCCGGGGACGCCCCGCAGGCCTGGCTGGACAAGCTGGGCGGTCTGCGGAACGTCGTACGGCAGGAGCTGGTGGCCCGGCAGCTCGACGAGCAGATAGCCGGGCGCTTCCCCGTGGGGCGGCGGCTGCGCGTGCTCGACGTGGGCATGGGCCAGGGCACGCAGGCGCTGCGCCTGGCCCGGGCCGGTCACCAGGTGACCGGTGTGGAGCAGGATCCGACGATGGTGGCCGCGGCGCGCCAGGCGCTCGCCGTGGAGCCGGAGGGGGTGCGCGAGCGGGTCCGGCTCGTCGAGGGTGACGGCCGGGACACCGGCGTGCACTTCCTGCCCGGCAGTTTCGACGTCGTGCTCTGTCACGGCGTCCTGATGTACGTGGAGGACCCGGACGCGCTGCTCGCGGGTCTGGCGCGGATGCTGGCCCCGGGCGGGCTCCTGTCGCTGCTCGTGCGCAACGCGGACGCGCTGGCGATGCGCCCCGGCCTGGCCGGTGACTGGGTCACGGCCCTCGGCGCCTTCGACTCGACGATGTACGCGAACCGGCTGGGCCTGGACGTGCGGGCCGACCGGCTCGACACGCTGACCTCGACCCTCGCCGGGATCGGGGCCCCGCTGCACGCCTGGTACGGGGTGCGGGTCTTCACGGACCAGGCGGCCGACGGCCCGCTGGTACCGGAGCAGCGCGGCGAGCTGCAGACGCTGCTCGCCGCCGAGGAGCGGGCGGGCCGCACGGAGCCGTACCGGCGGGTGGCGGCGCTGCTGCACCTGTGCGGGGTGCGGGGCTAGACCCGCTCCGGGGAGGGGCCGACGTCCGGTGGGCGTCGGCTCGTTCGGCGGTGCAGGACGCGCGAGCCCTCTCGCACGAACGTGACAATCCGGGCATGAACGTCTTTCGCGCGCGTACCGTGCGCCTCGCTCTTCCGCTGTCCGGTGTGCTGTGCGCCGGGGTCCTGCTGTCCGGGTGCTCCGGGTCCGAGGGGGCGGCGCGGTCCACGACGCGGGCCGCCGTACCGGCCGCGCAGCAGAAGGCCGGTGACAGCCTCCAGGACGACTACATGCAGGTCATCAAGCAGGTCCTGCCGTCGGTCGTGCAGATCCAGGCGTCGTCGGACCTCGGTTCCGGAGTCGTGTACGACGGCGAGGGGCACATCGTCACGAACGCCCATGTGGTGGGCGACGAGAAGACCTTCCGGGTCACGACGGCCAACAGCACCGACGAGCTCTCGGCGAAGCTCGTCTACTCGTACCCCGAGCAGGACCTCGCCGTGATCAAGCTGGACAAGGTGCCGGACGGGATGAAGCCGGCGAAGTTCGCGGACTCCGCGAAGGTCGCCGTCGGGCAGATCGTGCTGGCGATGGGCTCGCCGCTGGGCCTGTCGTCGAGCGTCACCCAGGGCATCGTCTCGGCGACGGGCCGCACCGTCAGCGAGGGCCGCTCCGGCGGCGGCACCGGCGCGACGATCGCGAACATGGTGCAGACCTCGGCGGCGATCAACCCGGGCAACAGCGGCGGCGCCCTGGTGAACCTCGACGGGCAGGTCGTCGGCATCCCCACGCTCGCGGCGACCGACCCCGGCCTGGGCGGCAGCGCGGCACCCGGCATCGGCTTCGCGATCCCGTCCTCGATGGTCACGACCGTCGCCGACCAGGTGCTCAAGGACGGGAAGGTGACGGACTCGGGGCGGGCCGCGCTCGGCATCAAGGGCCGCTCGGTCCTCGACGACGCGTACCGGCCGGCCGGGGTCGGGGTGGTCGAGGTGACGGACGGCGGGGCCGCGCAGAAGGCGGGCATCCGGCCGGGCGACGTCATCGTGCGGATCGGCGACACGGACGTGACGACGACGCAGTCCCTGTCCGAGGCGCTGGCGGAGGAGAAGCCCGGCGACAAGGTCTCGGTGACGTACACGCGGGACGGCGCCGAGAAGAAGACGACGGTCACCCTCGGCGAGATCTGACCCGGCCAGGGCGCGGGGAACCGCGTGGGGCGGAGCCACGACGCTCGCCCCCGCGGCTCGGCGGACGCGCCGCGCAAGGGGGGCGGGGAACCACGTGAGCCGGAGCCACGGCAGTCAGCCGCACACCCGGCCTCGACAGCCACGCCCCTGCCAGGAGCGCGAGGAACCGGGCCGGAGGCAGTGCGCGGGGGGCCCGCCGCGGCGGGGCCCGGGGGGCGCCCCGCCCCCCGCCCGGGGCGGCCGCGGCGCCACGGGCGCGGGCGCGGGGGGGTATAAACACA
>NZ_JBHYTK010000210.1:9727-11487 GCF_042749255.1 Streptomyces sp. NPDC059524
AGTTGCCCGCCCGCCCCCCGCGGCGGGGGCGGGGGGGGGCGGGGGGCCCGCGCCCCCCCCCCCGCCCCCCCCCCCCCCCCCGCCACCCGCTCGGGGCGACGGCTACTCCTGAGGCGCGGCCGCGTCCTCCGCGTGCAGGCTCATCGGGCCGTAGATCTCGGTCGTGTCCTCGAAAAGACGGACCTGGTCGGCGCCGCCCTCGGCGAGCTCCTTCCAGTACTCACCGATCCAGGACTCGGCGTCCCCCTGCGTCGTGAACTCCTCGGGCTCCACCGCCGGAGCCACCTCGGTCCCGTCGGCCTTCTCGAACCGCCACGTCCATGCCGCCATGTGTCAGCCTCCCGGTACCGGATGTCCGATGCGTTCTGTCACCATCGCTCGCTCTGTGCGCCGGGCGATGTCCCTGGAAGACTAGCCGGGCGCGCGTACGTCACGGGGGCGCGGGAGGATCTTGGTGTGGAACTCACTCTGCTCGGCACCGGCACCCCCGAGGGGCTGCCCCGCCCCGACTGTCCCTGTGCCGCCTGCGCGGCCGCGCTCGGCCCGGACGCGCGGGCCGCTACGGCGCTGCTGATCGACGGCACGCTGCTGCTCGACCTGACGCCGGGCGCCGCGTTCGCCGCGGCCCGCGCGGGGCACAGCCTCGGCGGGGTGCGGCAGGTGCTGCTCTCCCATCCGCACGACGGGCCCGCCGTCGAGGTGCCGGCCGGCCTTCCGGCCCCGGGCCGGGTGCCGGACGGTCGTGAGCTGGCGCTGCTCACCGGACATCGCGTACGGGCCCTGGCCCTGGACGCACCGGGCACCGGGTACGAGGTGGCGGGGCCGGAGGGCGAGCGGCTGCTGTACCTGCCGCCGGGGGCCGCGCCCTCGGGCCTGGAGGCGGTGCGCACCCCGTACGAGATGGTGATCGCCGATGTGGTCGGGCGGCCCGACGCGCTGGCGCGGCTGCGCTCGGCCGGGGCGATCGGCCCCACGACGGACGTGCTCGCCGTCCATCTCGACCACGACGTGCCACCGGGCGCGGAGCTCGCGCGGCGGCTCGCGGCGGCCGGGGCGCGGGCCGTGCCGGACGGGACGACGCTGGTCGTCGGCGCGTACGAGGAGGTGCCGGACGTGCCGCGCCGGACGCTGGTGCTCGGCGGGGCGCGGTCCGGGAAGTCGGTGGAGGCGGAGCGGCGCCTCGAGGCGTTCCCCGACGTGCTGTACGTGGCGACGGGCGGGACGCGGGGCGGGGACACGGAGTGGGCGCAGCGGGTCGCCCTGCACCGGGAGCGGCGGCCCGGCTCGTGGCGCACCTCGGAGACCTGCGATCTGGTGCCGCTGCTCACCGATCCGGACGACGACGCGCCGCTGCTGATCGACTGTCTGTCGCTGTGGCTCACCTACGCGATGGACGAGGTCGGGGCGTGGGACGACGCGGAGTGGGCGGACGGCGGGGAGAAGGCGCTGCGCTCGCGGGTGGCCGAGCTGGTGGCGGCGGTGCGGGCTGCTCGGCGGATCGTGGTGGCCGTGTCCAACGAGGTCGGGTCCGGGATCGTGCCGGCGACGGCGTCGGGGCGGCGGTACCGGGACGAACTCGGGCGGTTGAACGCGGCGTTCGCGGGTGAGTGCGAGCACGTTCTCCTTGTGGTGGCGGGGCAGGCGCTGCCGTTGCGGGGCTGACGGGGTTCGTCGGCGGGTGCGGGCCGGTGGGGGCTGGTCGCGCAGTTCCCCGCGCCCCTGAAATGCATGGCGCTTCGCGCCGCATTTCCCCGATGGAG
>NZ_JBHYTK010000211.1:0-11444 GCF_042749255.1 Streptomyces sp. NPDC059524
CCTCTCACACACCCCCCGCCCCGACCCCCCCCCCCAACACGCCGCGCCGCGCGCCGCCCCCCCCCCCCCATATGCACAACTTGTCACCCGGGGCGGGCCCCCCCCCCCCCCGCAGCTCTGCTCCGGCTCAGTGGCCGCCCTGCTCGTCCCTGCGCTTCTGCCAGCGCTGCTCGATGCGGTCCATCATCGACCGCTTCTGCCGGGCCTGGCGTCGTGCCGCGGGTGCGCCGGGCGCTCCCGGCACGGCTCCCGCCGGCTGTTCACCCGGCTTGGGCGCCTTGCGCCAACCGGTGACGGCGAGCACCGCGCAGCCCAACATGACGAGGAACCCCACCACGCTGATCCAGATCTGTGTGAGGACCATTCCAGTCATGAGGAGCGCGATACCCACCAGGAAGCCCGCGACTGCCTGGTAGACCCGACGTCGGGTGTACGTACGCAGCCCGCTTCCCTCAAGCGCTGTCGCGAACTTGGGATCTTCGGCGTACAGCGCTCGCTCCATCTGCTCGAGCATGCGCTGCTCGTGCTCCGAGAGCGGCACGGAGTCCTCCTCATCGTGCAGTCGCCGGGGCGACCGGGGGTCCCCTTCAGGATAGGCAGGGAATCGCCCCCGTGAAACCCGCCCCTCTACGCCAACTTCACCATCGCGGACCGCCGCGCGCCGCTCCGGCTCACTGGGGCGTCATTCCCCGGCGTCCGGCTCGTCATGCCCGGCGGTCTCCCTCGATCATACGGCGCCGAGCGCCGTATCGGGGGGCCTGTCGCGTACTCCGTCTGCCGCTGCGCCGCTGATCAGCGCGGGATCACGGGAGTGACTCAGGCCCCTTCGGCCGTCCGCTTCTCGCCGAGCACGTGCAGCTGGGTCGCCACGGCGTGGAAGGCGGGCAGCTCGGCGGCCGCCGCCTCCAGCTTCAGGAGCTCCTGGAGCGCGCCCGGCTCGGTGTCCACGAGGACTCCGGGGACGAGGTCGGCGAAGACCCGTACGCCGTGCACGGCGCCGACCGCCACCCCGGCGTCGGCGACGAGACCGGAGAGCTGCTCGGCGGTGAAGCGCCGCGGCACCGGGTCGCCCTCGCCCCAGCGGCCCGCCGGGTCGTCGAGGGCCTGCCGGGCCTCCTTGAAGTGCCCGGCGAGGGCCCGCGCGAGCACGGCGCCGCCGAGGCCGGCGGCGAGCAGGCTGAGCACACCGCCGTCGCGCAGCGCGTCCACCGCGTGCCGCACGCCCTCGGCCGGCTCCTCCACGTACTCGAGGACGCCGTGGCACAGCACCGCGTCGAAGGCGGCGTGCTCGACGACGTCGAACAGGCCGGAGATGTCGCCCTGCACGCCACGCACCCGGTCGGCGACGCCGGCCTCGGCGGCACGGCGCTCCAGTGCGAACAGCGCGTTCGGGCTGGGGTCGACGACCGTGACGCGGTGGCCGAGGCGGGCCACGGGCACCGCGAAGTTCCCGCTGCCGCCCCCGGTGTCGAGGACGTCGAGGGTGTCGCTGCCCGTGGCCTTGGCCCGCCGGTCGAGGGCGTCCTGGAGCACGTCCCAGACCACGGCCGTCCGCAGCGCGGCGCGGGGCCGGAGCGGCTCGGCGCGCTGCGGCGCCGGCTGCGGCTGGGACGAGACGGGCGGGCGCATCGGGTCCGACACGGCTGAGACTCCTCGGCGCGGCTCCGGCTGGTGGCGGAGCGTGAACAGGTTCGGGCGCCTCCACCCTAATGGGCCGGGGCGGACGCCCACGCCATCCGCGTCGACCGCTCACCTGCCGGCCGATCCCGCCGCGCCCGGGCGGTCCCGCGGCAGGCCGCCCGGCCGGTCACCCCGCGTCGGGCACCTCCCGGCGGGCCGGGCGCTCGTCGTCCTGCTGCCGGGGCTGCGGAAGGACCGGCTGCAGGACGAGCAGGCGCTCGACGAGGCGCAGGAACATCGCCACGTCGCGGAGCAGGTCGTCGGCGTCGCGCGGGCTCGCCGCGCCGCGTATGCCCGCCTCGGCGCGGGCCCTTCGGGTGGCGCCCGAGGCGAACAGGGCGCTCCATTCGGTCAGCTCGGGGGCGATCTCGGGGAGGACCTCCCAGGCGCTGCGGATCCGGGCGCGGCGCCGGGGCGTGGGCTCGGGCCTGCCGCGGGCGGCGAGGACGGCGGCGGCGGTGCGCAGGGCGGCGAGGTGAGCCGTCGCGTACCGCTCGTTCGGAGTCTCCAGGGCGGCGGCCTCGTCGAGTCCGGCGCGGGCCTGGGAGAGCAGATCGAGGGCGGCGGGCGGGGCACCGGCCCGGCGGAGCACCGGGTGGACGTCGCTCGCCGGTCCGGTCAGTGAGGGGGCATGGGCAGGGCCGGTGGCGGCGCGGCGGCCTGCGGCGGCTGCGGTGGGTGCCTGATGTCCAGCCATGACGAACCTCCTGTCGTCTGTGTGACGGCGCAGTGGCCGTATGTGCCCATCGTGGGGTACGCCACTGACAATCCGGCCTGACCTGCGGTTTTGCTTCGCTCAGGGGTTCGGGCTATTTTTGTACTGACCAGTCAGTTCAAAAGTGTCGGTTCAACAGATTCAACAGAGGGGGGCGGTCGTGGACGCGGACGGCCGGGAGGACGGCGCCGCCGTCACCGCCGCGGGGTTCGGGGTGAAGGGGCCGCGCGGCTGGGCGTTCCGGGGCGTGGACATCGACGCCCCGGCCGGATCGCTCGTCGCGGTCGAGGGGCCGTCCGGGAGCGGGCGGACCTGTCTGCTGCTCGCGCTCACGGGGCGGATGCGGCCGAGCGAGGGCATGGCCCGGGTCGGCGGACTGCGGCTGCCGAAGCAGATGGCCGCCCTGCGCCGGGTGAGCGCGCTCGCGCACGTGCCGGGGGTGACGGACCTCGACCCGGCCCTCACCGTGGCCGAGCACCTGAAGGAGCGGGCCCTGCTGCAGCGCCGCTTCGGCGGGGGGCTGCGCGGGCTGCTGCGGCCGCGCGCCGAGCGGGTGACCGAGGCGAAGCTGCGGATCGACTCCGCGCTGGCCGCCGCGGGCCTCGACCGCGAGAGCCTGCCGAAGGGGTCCCGTACCGCCGTGCGCGACCTGGAGCGGATCGAGGCGCTGCGGCTCTCGCTCGCCCTCGCGCTGATCGGCCGGCCGCGCCTGATCGGGGTCGACGACACCGACCTGAAGCTGTCGGACGCCGAGCGGGACGCGGTCTGGGAGCAGCTGCGGTCGATCGCGGCGGCCGGCACGACCGTGGTGGCCGTGTGCAGCGAGGCCCCCGAGGACACGATCGTCGTCTCCACCGCCCCGGCACGCTCCGAGGCCGAGGGCACGACGCAGGACACGGCGGAGGCCGCGTCGGAGAAGCCGGCCGACGCGAACGAAACCGACACCGACACGGACACGCACACCGACACCGACGGGGGGACGACGGACGATGCGCTCGCCGAAGCTGGCCGCTCTTGAGCTCAGGCGCTTCGGCAGGGGGAAGCTGCCGCGCGCCGCGCTCGTCGCGCTCCTCCTGCTGCCGCTGCTCTACGGGGCGCTGTACCTGTGGTCGTTCTGGGACCCGTACGGGCGGCTCGACAAGATTCCCGTCGCGCTCGTCAACGACGACAAGGGGGCGACCGCCGCGGGCCGGAAGATCACGGCGGGCGACGACATCACCAAGGGGCTGTACGAGAGCGACACCTTCCAGTGGCACGAGGTCAGCGCCGCCCAGGCCGCCGAGGGCGTCGAGGACGGCACGTACTACCTGTCGCTGACGATGCCCGCGGACTTCAGCAAGAGGATCGCGTCCAGCTCCGGTGAGGCGCCGGAGACGGGCGCCCTGAAGGTGCGCACGAACGACGCGAACAACTACATCGTCGGGCAGATCTCCCGCACAGTGTTCTCGGAGGTGCGCTCGGCCGCCTCCACGAAGGCGTCGCGCTCCTTCCTGGACAAGATCTTCATCTCCTTCTCGGACATCCACGACGCCACCCAGAAGGCGGCGAAGGGCGCGGACGAGCTCAAGGGCGGCATCGGCAAGGCCAAGAAGGGCTCCAAGGACCTCGCCGACGGCCTGAAGGACGCCAAGAAGGGCAGCGGCGACCTGGCGAGCGGCCTGAAGAAGCTCGACAAGGGCGCGGGCGACCTGGAGACCGGTTCGAAGCAGGTCGCGGCCGGGACCCAGACGCTGGCCGACAAGGTGAACGGCACCTCCGACAAGGTGCTGCCCTTCCTGAAGAACAACAAGAAGCAGATCGCGGACACCGCCCGCCTGGTCGCCGACTCCGCCAAGGGCGTGCGGCACAACCTGGACACCCTGGTGAAGGTCGCCCCGACCGCCCGCAAGGGCGCGCACGCGGGCTCCGACATCCTGGCCGCGATCTACGAACAGCGCTGCGAGAAGGCGCTGCTCGACGACCCGGCCTGCCCGGACCTCAAGAAGGCCGCGACGGCCGCGGACGACGTCGCCACGGTCTCGGACGACCTGGACACGCTCATCCAGGACGAGCACGGCAACCTGACCCTCATGGACCGCCATCTGGCCACGCTCCAGAAGCAGTCCGAGGAGCTGGCCCGGCGCGCCCCGACCCTCGACCGGGACGTCGAGAACGCGGTCGCGCAGATCAACCGGCTCAACAAGGGCGCGGGCCAGGTCGCCGCCGGAGCGAAGAAGCTGCACACCGGGCTCGGCACGGCCCACACCGGCTCGACCGAGCTCGACAGCGGCGTCGGCCGGCTGAAGACCGGGGCGAACGACCTGTCCGGCGGCATGTTCAAGCTCGCCGACGGCTCGGGGAAGCTCGCGGGCGGTCTGCACGACGGCGTCGAGCAGATCCCCGACTACGACAAGAAGGACCGCGACCGGCGCACCGACGTGATGGCCGACCCGGTCCAGCTGGCCTCCCAGTCGCTCCACAAGGCGCCCAACTACGGGACGGGCTTCGCGCCCTACTTCATCCCGCTCTCCCTGTGGGTGGGCGCGATGGTCGCCTACATGCTGATCCAGCCGCTCAACCGGCGGGCCCTCGCCGTCGGCGCCTCCTCCTGGCGCGTGGCGCTGGCCGGCTGGCTCCCGGTGGCCGCGCTCGGCCTGCTCCAGGTCGGCGCGCTGATGGCCGTACTGCACTGGGCGCTCGGCCTCCAGATGCTGCACGCGGCCGGCACGATCGGCTTCCTGTGCCTGGTCACGGCGTGCTTCGCGGCCATCGTCCAGTGGCTGAACGCCCGCTTCGGCGCGGCGGGCCGCATCCTGGTGCTCGCGTTCCTGATGCTCCAGCTGACCTCGGCCGGCGGCACGTACCCCGTGCAGACGAGCCCGGGCTTCTTCAACGCGCTGCACCCCTTCCTGCCGATGACCTACGTGGTCGAGGCGCTGCGCCGGCTCATCTCCGGAGGCGGGCTCGGCCCGGTGTGGCAGGCGTGCGCGGTGCTGACCGCCTTCACCCTCGGCGCGCTCGCGCTGACGGCCCTGAGCGCCCGCCGCAAGCAGGTGTGGACGCTGGACCGGCTGCACCCGGAGCTGAGCCTGTGAGCACGGCCACAAACGCACCTGTGAGAATCGGGGGCATGGAAAGCAGCACACGGCGCCAGGCCACCCGGCAGAAGCTCTACGAGGCCGCTGTCACGCTCATCGCGGAACAGGGCTTCTCCGCGACGACGGTCGACGAGATCGCGGAGCGCGCCGGCGTCGCGAAGGGCACGGTCTACTACAACTTCGCCAGCAAGTCGGTGCTCTTCGAGGAGCTGCTGCGGCACGGCGTGGGGCTGCTGACGGCCTCGCTGCGGGACGCGGCGCGCAGGACGGACGAGCGCGGCGGCAGCAAGGTGGACGCGCTGGACGCGATGATCCGCGCGGGTCTCGTCTTCATCGACCAGTACCCGGCGTTCACGCAGCTCTACGTGGCGGAGCTGTGGCGCACGAACCGCGCCTGGCAGTCCACCCTCGCGGTGGTCCGCCAGGAGGCGGTGGCCGTGGTGGAGGGCGTGCTGCGGGGCGCCGTGGAGGGCGGCGAACTGAGCGACGAGATCGACGTGCCGCTCACGGCGGCCGCCCTGGTGGGCATGGTCCTGGTGGCGGCCCTGGACTGGCAGGCGTTCCAGCCCGAGCGGTCCCTGGACGACGTGCACGCCGCGCTGTCGCTGCTGCTGCAAGGGCGGGTGGGCGGCGGGCAGCCGCTGTCCGGGAAGGCCTGAGGCGCCGCGCGGGGAACGTGAAGCGCCGGTCCGGTGCGGCCTGTGGTCGTCCCAGGCCGTACCGGACCGGCGCATCCCCCGTTGTTCCCCCGTTGAACCCCGTGCGGTCTCCCCCGGGTCCCCCGTGCCTCGCTCCCACCCGTTCGGGTGAGAGGAGCGGCCAAGGACGCTGCTTCCGTTCCGCCGCCCCGTGTCGGCGGTGCCGGGAGCCGCGCCCCTCTCCGTGGTCTCCACTCTCTCGTCATCGCAGGTCGGACCCATCCGCGTACCTACTCATCTCCGCGTCTAGGTACGGATACTCAGACCCGCGTGATCGTCCCCAGGCACACCGAGTGCCCTACTGGTTACGCTCTCCCCCGTGTCCGTACTCCCCCTGGTCTTCACCAGCGGCTGGGCGAGCGGCATCAACGCGTACGCGGTGATCCTGCTGCTCGGTGTCTTCGGCGCGACCGGGCTGAGCGACGACGTGCCCGAGTCGCTGCAGCGGCCCGACGTGCTGATCGCGGCCGGCGTGCTCTTCCTGTGCGAGGCCGTCGCCGACAAGATCCCGTACGTGGACTCGGTGTGGGACACGGTGCACACCGTGATCCGGCCGGTGTCGGGCGCGGTCGTCGGGGCACTGCTCGCCGGGCAGAGCGGCTCCCTGTCGGATCTCGCGGCGGGCGCGATCGGCGGGTCCACGGCGCTGGCCAGCCACACCGTGAAGGCCGGGACGCGGATGGCGGTGAACACCTCGCCGGAGCCGATGTCGAACTTCGTCCTGAGCACCGCCGAGGACCTGGGTGTCGGCGCGATCGTCACGTTCGCGATGTTCCATCCGGAGGCGGCCGCGATCATCGCGGCGGTGCTCCTGGTGCTCGGCCTGATCCTGCTGTTCCTGCTGGTGCGGCGCATCCGCCGGTTCCTGCGGCGGCGGGCGCAGCGGCGCGAGGAGCGGCGGCTGGCCCGCGCGGTGCCACCACCCTGACCTCGCGGCGGCGTTGTCGGTGACGGCGGATAAAGTCGCCCGCATGGCACGAATTGCGGTGATCGGCGCGGGCATGGGCGCCATGGCGGCCGCCGCTCGGCTGGCCGTCGCGGGCCACCGAGCGGTGGTGTTCGAGCGCGGGGCGACCTACGGCGGCGCGCTGGGCCGGTTCGAGCGCGACGGGTTCGCGTTCGACTCGGGCCCGGGCCTGCTCCTGCTGCCGGCCGTGTACCGGGACCTGTTCGTGAAGACCGGCAAGGAGCCGCTGGAGGACGTCGTCGGTCTGACGCAGATCGAGCCCGCAGTGCGGCACGTCTTCGCGGACGGCACGACGACGGACCTGCCGAACGCGCGGCGGGCGGGTGTCGCCGAGGCGCTCGACGCGGCCGTGGGGGCGGGCGCGGGCGCCCGCTGGTCGGCGTTCATGAACCGGGCGCGGGAGGCCTGGGACCGTTCCCGGCGCCCCCTGCTCGAAGAGCCGCTGTGGCCGAACTGGGAGGTGCTGGCCGAGCGCGAGCCGTACCCGGCGGTGGTGCACAAGCGGCTGCTGCGCAAGGACCGCGCGGCGAGGACGCTGGCGGAGATCGGCGCGCTCGAGCTGGCCGGCGAGCCGCGTCTGGTCGCGCTCCTGGAGCAGTACGCGCTGGCGTACGGCCTCGATCCCCGTACGGCTCCGGCGAGCGCGGCCGTGCTGCCCTACATGGAGCAGACCTTCGGCACCTGGGCCGTGACGGGCGGCATGCGGGCGCTCGCGGACGCGGTGCACGCGCGCTGTGTACGCCGCAAGGTCGAGTTCCGCTTCGGTGCGGACGTGCGGCGGATCGTCGTGAAGGACGGGCGCGCGGCGGGTGTGGAGCTGGCCGACGGATCGGTGGAGGACGCCGAGTTCGTGGTGGCCGGAGTCGCGCCGGGGGTGCTGGACGGGCTGCTGCCGGGCACCGCACCGCGCGGCGCGGTGCCCGCGCAGTCGGAGGCGGCGGCGCCGAGCCGGCTGACGGTGCATCTGGCGCTGCGCGGGGAGCGCCCCGAGGACACGCCGCACCGCACGGTGGTGCACGGCACGGACCGGGCGGCGGAGGCGGCCTGGCTGTTCGACGGCGCGCCGCGCCCCGGGAGACCGACGGTCGCCGTGCTGCGCACCGGGGACGCCGGGCAGGCCCCCGAGGGGCACGAGGCGGTCACGGTCATGGCGACGGTGCCGAACGGCGCACGCGTGGGCGAGGACCTCGTGGCCTCGGTCGTCGCGGCGGCCGGGCGCGCGGTGCCCGGTCTCGGCGAGCGGCTGCTGTGGCAGGAGGCCCGCACCCCGCAGGACGTCGCGGAGGCGACGGGCGCGGTGGGCGGCGCGGTGCCCGCGCCCGCGCTCGCGGCGGCGTCCGGCCGTCTGCTGCACGCGGCGAACGGGACGGAGGTGCCGGGCCTGTTCGCGGTCGGCGGCTGGGCGCATCCCGGCGGCGGGCTGCCGCACGCGGGCATGTCGGGCGCGCTGGTCGCGGGGCTGATCGTGGAGGGCCCGGGCTTCCAGGGCTCCCAGTGAGCGCGACAGGCCGGTGAACGCGACAGCCGCCGGGCGCGGACCCGGCGGCTGTGGCTGTGGCTGTAACTGTGTCCGCGTCTGTTTCTGAAGCCGCGCTGCTCCGCTTCAGAAGCTGCGCCGCGGATGCGGCTCAGTACCGGTACTGCTGCTCGTTGTACCCGTTGTCGTATCCCACGTTCGGGTCGTGCTGCGGGTAGGCCGGGTACGGCTGCTCGGGCGGCAGCTCCCCGCCGTAGTTCTGCTGCTGCTCTTCGCCGCTGCGCTGCTGCGGGACCCAGACGCCGCCGGGCGGGGTGTCCGAGCCGTAGCCCGCGGCCGTGGCATACGGGTCGCTGTACTGCTGCTGCCCGCCGCCGGTCGCGTACGGGTCGCCGTACTGGGGCTGCTCCGGATAGGTCTGGCCGCCGATGTACGGGTCCGAGTAGGGCGCGGCGTAGGGCTGCTGCTGGGCGCCCGTGTCGTAGCCGTAGTTCTGCTGCTGGTCGTAGCCGAAGGCGTTGGTGTCGTAGCCGTAACCCTGCGGGTCCTGGGCGGCGGGGCCCGCGCCGGCCTGGGCGTAGGCGGAGTCGCTGTAGACGCCGTACTGGCCCGTGTCGTCGGGCATCGGCTCGGGGGCGTAGACCGCGGTGGACTCGGCCGGGGACTCGGGGGCGGCGGGGCCCCAGGTGTCGTGCGAGCCCTGCCCGTACTCCAGGTCCGAGACCTCGAGGGTCGGCTCCTGGTGGACCGGCTCCTTCTTCCGGCGGCGCTTGGGCGCGCCCGCGCCTTCCGCGTCGTCGGCGCCGCCGGCCTTGAGGGACCAGCCGGCCTCGAAGCCGCGGCGGAAGGACAGCGTGACGTACGTCTGGCCGACCGCGAAGGCGATGGCGCCGATCCCGATGACGATCACCGAGGGCATCAGGACGCCGAGGACCACACCGAGGAAGCCGACGAACGCGAGCAGGCGCCAGCGCAGCCGCGCCTTGTTCTGCAGCAGCACCTCACCGAGGAGCCACAGCGCCACCAGTCCGAACGCCGCATAGAGGACCGCCCAGCCCATGTACGCCCCTCTCGTACGGCCGAGGCCCCCGCGGGTACGGCCGATCAGGCCCGCTGGTCGTGCAGGCCCAGATTCTCGTAGATTTCCAACGTCGCAGTGGAGTTGTTGAGCGTAATGAAGTGCAGACCCGGCACGCCTTCGTCAAGCAGCTTCGCGCAGAACTCCGTCGCGAACTCGATGCCAATGGAGCGTACAGCGGCCGGATCGTCTTTGGCTGTGAGGATCCGCTCTTTCAGAGCCGGGGGGAAGTCCGCGTTGCTGAGCTTGGGCAGCCGCTCCAGCATGCGGACACTGGTGACGGGCATGCACTCCGGGATGATCGGGGTGTCGCAGCCGGCGGCGGCGACCTTGTCCCGCAGTCTCAGGTACTCCTCCGGGTAGAAGAACATCTGGGTGATCGCGTAGTCGGCGCCCGCGCGGCACTTGTCGACGAAGTGCCGCACGTCGGAGTCCCAGTCCGCGGAGCGCGGGTGCATCGCCGGGAA
Organism: Streptomyces sp. NPDC059524; assembly: GCF_042749255.1. NCBI lineage: Bacteria > Bacillati > Actinomycetota > Actinomycetes > Kitasatosporales > Streptomycetaceae > Streptomyces > Streptomyces sp. NPDC059524. Next base: position 10,160 of record NZ_JBHYTK010000211.1, read on the forward strand.
CGCGGCCACGCCGACGCAGAAGTCTCCCGACTCCTTGATCAGCTCGACCAGTTCGGCCGCGTACGTGAGGCCCTCGGGGTGGGCGAGCCACTCCCCCATCGGGTCGCCCGGCGGGTCGCCGCGCACCGCCAGCATGTTCCGGATCCCGGCGTCGGCGTACTGCCCGATGATGTTGCGCAGCTCGGCGACCGAGTGCTCGACGGCGGTGATGTGGGCGACCGGCGTGAGCGTCGTGTCGGCGACGATCTGCTGGGTCTCCTTGACGGTGCCGGCCCGCGTGGAGCCGCCCGCCCCGTACGTGACGGACACGAAGTCGGGGGCGACGGCCTCGACACGGCGCAGCGCGTTCCACAGGTTGCGCTCGCCCTTGGGGGTCTTCGGCGCGGAGAACTCGAACGAGTACGTCGCCTTGCCGGGCGTGAGCATGTCGCGCACGGTGCGGGCGCGATCAGTCCTGGTGGAAGCGGTGCCTAGGGCCATACGGGCAGGTTACTGACGGAGGTCGACTGTCCCAAATCCCTGTCCAGCCTGCGGACAGGTTCCGGACAGTGGTGCCTTCCCCGCTGGTCAGCGGGTCGGCCGGCGAGCGGTCACAGGGACCGCAGGCGCTTGGCGAACTCGGCCGCGGCGGCGCCCGGATCGTCGGCCTCGGTGATGGCGCGGACGACGACGACCCGGCGGGCGCCCGCGTCCAGGACCTCGTCCAGGTTCGTCAGGTCGATGCCGCCGATGGCGAACCACGGGCGGTCGGTGCCGAGTCCGGCGGTGTGGCGCACCAGGTCGAGGCCGGGCGCGTACCGGCCGGGCTTGGTGGGGGTGGGCCAGCAGGGGCCGGTGCAGAAGTAGTCGACGCCCGGCTCGACGGCGGCGGCGTCGGCCTCCGCGTCGGAGTGGGTGGAGCGGCCGACGAGCACGTCGTCGCCGATGATCGCGCGGGCGGCGGGCACCGGGAGGTCGCCCTGGCCCAGGTGCAGCACGTCGGAGGCGCTCGCGTGGGCGACGTCCGCCCGGTCGTTCACCGCGAAGAGCTTGCCATGGCGGCGGGCGGCCTCGGCGAACACCGCGAGGTGCTCCAGCTCCTCGCCGGCCTCCATGCCCTTGTCGCGCAGCTGCACGATGTCGACGCCGCCGGCCAGCACGGCGTCGAGGAACTCCGGCAGGTCGCCCTGACGCCTGCGGGCGTCGGTGCACAGGTAGAGCCGTGCGTCGGCGAGCAGGTCACGCTTCGGGTCGGCCATGGGAATCCCCCGTCGATGGGCACCGGTGTGCGCGGCCCCGCGGGGGC
>NZ_JBHYTK010000212.1:0-2327 GCF_042749255.1 Streptomyces sp. NPDC059524
GCACGGCGACCACCGGTTCGAGTGGACGCGCGCCGAGTTCCGGGAGTGGGCCGGGCGGGTCGCCGGGCGGCACGGCTACGAGGTCGCGTACGTGCCGGTCGGGCCCGACGACCCCGAGGTGGGGCCGCCGACGCAGATGGCCGTCTTCAGCCTGACCGACACCGCCCCGAGCGGGACCGCGAACAGAACAGACGTGAACAGTACGGAAGAGAACAACCGCGCCGAGAAGGAGGCGAAGGACGGATGAGCGGGACCGACATCGACAACCGGGAGAGCGGACGGACGCTGCCCGTCACCGACCTGAGCCTCGTTGTGCTGATCGGTGCGTCGGGATCCGGCAAGTCCACTTTCGCCCGCGCCCACTTCAAGGCGACCGAGATCATCTCCAGCGACTTCTGCCGGGGCCTGGTCGCCGACGACGAGAACGACCAGAGCGCCAGCCGCGACGCGTTCGACGTGCTCCACTACATCGCCGGCAAGCGGCTCACCGCGGGACGGCTCACCGTCGTCGACGCGACCAACGTGCAGCAGGAGAGCCGCCGTCAGCTGGTCGAGCTGGCCCGCGAGCACGACGTGCTGCCCATCGCGATCGTCCTCGACGTGCCCGAGGACGTCTGCGCGGCGCGGAACGCCGCCCGCACCGACCGCGCCGACATGCCCCGCCGCGTCATCACCCGGCACACCCGCGAACTGCGCCGCTCCCTGCGCCACCTGGAGCGCGAAGGGTTCCGCAAGGTGCACGTGCTGCGCGGAGCCGAGGAGATCGAGCACGCGGGCGTCGTGCGCGAGAAGCGGTACAACGACCTGACCCACCTCACCGGCCCCTTCGACATCATCGGCGACATCCACGGCTGCGCGGCCGAACTGGAGACCCTGCTCGGCGAGTTGGGCTACGTCGACGGCGCACACCCCGAAGGGCGTACCGCTGTGTTCGTCGGCGACCTCGTCGACCGCGGCCCCGACACTCCCGGCGTCCTGCGCCGCGTCATGGGCATGGTGAAGGCGGGCACCGCGCTGTGCGTGCCCGGCAACCACGAGAACAAGCTGGAGCGCTGGCTCAAGGGCCGCAACGTGCAGCACACGCACGGTCTCGCCGAGACGATCCAGCAGCTGGAGAAGGAGAGCGAGGAGTTCCGCACCGAGGTCCGTGAGTTCGTGCACGGCCTCGTCAGCCACTACGTCCTCGACGGCGGCAGGCTCGTCGTGTGCCACGCGGGCCTGCCCGAGCAGTACCACGGCCGCACCTCTGGCCGGGTGCGCTCGCACGCGCTGTACGGGGACACCACCGGGGAGACCGACGAGTTCGGGCTGCCCGTGCGCTACCCGTGGGCGGAGGACTACCGCGGCAAGGCGGCCGTCGTCTACGGCCACACCCCCGTGCCGAACGCCACCTGGCTCAACAACACCATCTGCCTCGACACCGGCGTCGTCTTCGGCGGCAAGCTCACCGCGCTGCGCTGGCCGGAGCGCGAACTCGTCGACGTACCGGCCGAGCAGGTCTGGTACGAGCCGGTGCGGCCGCTCGCCACGGAGGCGCCCGGAGGGCACGAGGGCCGGCCGCTCGACCTCGCCGACGTGCACGGGCGCCGAACCGTCGAGACCCGGCACGCCGGTCGCGTCGCCGTGCGCGAGGAGAACGCGGCGGCGGCCCTGGAGGTCATGAGCCGCTTCGCCGTCGACCCGCGGCTCGTGCCCTACCTGCCGCCGACCATGGCACCCACCGCCACGGCCGGGGCGGAGGACCGCGGCGGAGCCGCTGCCGGAGACTTCCTGGAGCACCCGGCGGAGGCCTTCGCCCAGTACGCGGCGGACGGCGTCGCCCGGGTCGTGTGCGAGGAGAAGCACATGGGCTCGCGGGCCGTGGCGCTCGTGTGCCGCGACGCGGAGGCCGCGCGCGAGCGGTTCGGCGTGGACGACAGGTCGGTCACCGGCTCGCTCTACACGCGGACCGGCCGGCCGTTCTTCGACGACGCCGAGACCACCGAGGCCGTCCTCGCCCGGGTGCGGGACGCGATCACCGCGGCCGGCCTGTGGGAGGAGCTCGACACCGACTGGCTGCTCCTGGACGGCGAGCTGATGCCCTGGTCGCTCAAGGCGTCCGGGCTGCTGCGCTCCCAGTACGCGGCGGTCGGCGCGGCCTCCGGCGCGGCGTTCCCCGGAGTTCTCGCGGCGCTGGAGACGGCCGCCGCGCGCGGGGTCGACGTGGGCGACCTGCTGGAGCGGCAGCGGGGGCCCCCCCGGGCCCGGGCCCGCGATTCACATCCCCCAACGGGGTTATACGTGAGCCACGCAGGCCGGGGCCCGGGTGGGGGTGGCCCCCAACAGCA
>NZ_JBHYTK010000212.1:2337-11418 GCF_042749255.1 Streptomyces sp. NPDC059524
GTGGACGCGGACCGCGCCGGAGGCGCCCTCCGGGGCGGCGCTGTGGGCCGTCAGGGTGCTGACGGGGCCCGGGCCGAGCCCGCCCGGGCGCGACAGCGAGGGGGGGAGGGGCGCGGCGGGGGGGGGGCGCGGGGGCCCCCGGGGGGCCGCGCCCGCGCGGCCGCGCCGTCCACGCGGCCGCGTTCACCGACGCGTACCGGCGTTACTGCTGGACCACGGACGGCCTCGACGGGGTGCGGTTCGCCCCGTTCCAGATCCTCGCCGTGCGCGGCCGGTCGCTGGCCGGGCTGCCGCACGACGAGCAGCTCGCGCTCATCGACCGGGTCGTCGAGCACGACGGGACGGGACTGCTGCAGACGACGCGGCGGCTGTTCGTCGACACCGGGGACTCCGCATCCGTGCGGGCCGGGGTCGACTGGTGGCTGGAGATGACCGGACGCGGCGGCGAGGGCATGGTCGTGAAGCCGGTCGAGGCGCTCGTCCGTGACGGGAAGGGGCGGCTCGTGCAGCCCGGCATCAAGTGCCGCGGCCGCGAGTACCTCCGGATCATCTACGGGCCCGAGTACACGCGGCCGGAGAACCTCGCGAAGCTGCGGCAGCGGTTCCTCGGGCACAAGCGGTCGCTGGCGATCCGGGAGTACGCGCTGGGGCTCGAGGCCGTCGAGCGACTGGCCGAGGGTGAGCCGCTGTGGCGGGTGCACGAGGCGGTGTTCGGGGTGCTGGCCCTGGAGTCGGAGCCGGTCGACCCCCGGCTGTGACGGGAGCCGGGGCCCGATGGCGCGCCTGCTCGTCCGCCGGGTGCGCCCGCCGGGCGAGCGCGGCCCGTTGAGGCTTCTCGCGCCCCGCGGCGGAGCCGCTGATCGACACGCCCCGCGCCCCTGGGACGCACACCCCTCGGGTGGCATCTCAGGGGCGCGGCCGCTGTGCCGCCGTGCCCCACCGGAACCGAGCGTCCACAACCCGCGCGCGAGCGGCCCCCGCGGGGGAAAGATGGCCCCATGGGATTCCACGTCGACTCCGAGGCCGGGCGGCTGCGCCGCGTCATCTTGCACCGGCCCGATCTGGAGCTGAAGCGACTGACGCCGAGCAACAAGGACCAGCTGCTCTTCGACGACGTGCTCTGGGTACGCAGGGCACGTCAGGAACACGACGGCTTCGCCGACGTGCTGCGCGACCGCGGTGTCACCGTGCACCTCTTCGGTGACCTGCTCACCGAGACGCTGGGCGTCGCCCCCGCCCGCGCCCTCGTCCTGGACCGCGTCTTCGACGAGAAGGAGTACGGGCCGCTGGCCACCGACCATCTGCGGGCCGCCTTCGAGACGCTGCCGGAGCAGGAGCTGGCGACCGCGCTGATCGGCGGCATGACCAAGCGCGAGTTCCTCGAGGCGCACCCGGAGCCGACCTCCGTGCGCTTCCACGCGATGGAGCTGGACGACTTCCTGCTCCGGCCACTGCCCAACCACCTGTTCACCCGCGACACCTCCGCGTGGATCTACGACGGGGTGTCCATCAACGCGATGCGGCTGCCCGCACGGCAGCGCGAGACCGTCCACTTCGAGGCGATCTACCGCCACCACCCGCTCTTCCGGGACGAGGACTTCCGGCTGTGGTCGCAGGGGCAGGCCGACTACCCGTCGACGATCGAGGGCGGCGACGTCCTCGTCATCGGCGAGGGCGCCGTCCTCATCGGCATGAGCGAGCGCACGACCCCGCAGGCCGTGGAGATGCTCGCGCACAAGCTGTTCGAGGCCGGTTCGGCCCGCACCATCGTGGCGCTCGACATGCCCAAGCGGCGGGCGTTCATGCACCTGGACACGGTCATGACGATGGTCGACGGCGACACGTTCACGCAGTACGCGGGGCTCGGCATGCTGCGCTCCTACACGATCGAACCGGGCACCTCGGCGCGGGAGCTGAAGGTCACCGACCATCCGCCGGAGCACATGCACCGGGCGATCGCCGCCGCGCTCGGGCTGAACGAGATCCGGGTGCTCACGGCGACCCAGGACGTGCACGCCGCCGAGCGCGAGCAATGGGACGACGGGTGCAACGTGCTGGCCGTCGAGCCCGGCGTCGTCGTCGCGTACGAGCGCAACGCGACCACGAACACCTTCCTGCGCAAGCAGGGCATCGAGGTGATCGAGATCCCCGGCAGCGAGCTCGGCCGCGGGCGGGGCGGCCCGCGCTGCATGAGCTGCCCGGTGGAGCGGGACCCGGTGTCCGGCTGACGGCGGCCGCACCGGGGCCGGGGGCCTGTATATAAATGTGGAACATCGTATAGACTTCCAGTGTTGTGATGCCGTCCCTCAGCCTGCCAGGAGCACCCCCATGAATCTCACCGGCCGCCACTTCCTCAAGGAGCTGGACTTCACCGCCGAGGAGTTCCGCGGTCTGGTGGAGCTGGCCGCCGAGCTCAAGGCCGCCAAGAAGGCGGGGACGGAGACCCAGTACCTCAAGGGCAGGAACATCGCCCTGATCTTCGAGAAGCCCTCCACCCGCACCCGCTGCTCCTTCGAGGTGGCGGCCGCCGACCAGGGCGCCTCGACGACGTACATCGACCCGAGCGGCTCCCACATCGGCAAGAAGGAGTCCAGCAAGGACACCGCGCGGGTCCTCGGCCGGATGTTCGACGCGATCGAGTTCCGGGGCGACGCCCAGGAGACCGTCGAGACGCTCGCGGCCCACGCGGGCGTGCCGGTCTACAACGGCCTGACGGACGACTGGCACCCCACCCAGATGCTCGCCGACGTGCTCACCATGACCGAGCACAGCGCCAAGCCGCTCACGGACATCGCCTTCGCGTACCTGGGCGACGCCCGGTTCAACATGGGGAACTCGTACCTGGTCACCGGCGCCCTCCTCGGCATGGACGTGCGGATCGTCGCGCCGAAGGCCTACTGGCCGGCCGAGGAGATCGTCGCGAAGGCCCGTGAGCTCGCGGCGGCCAGCGGCGCGCGGATCACCCTCACCGAGACGGTCGAAGAGGGCGTACTCGGCGCCGACTTCGTCGTCACCGACGTGTGGGTGTCGATGGGCGAGCCCGCGGAGATCTGGGACGAGCGCATCAAGGCCCTCACCCCGTACGCCGTCACGATGGACGTCCTGCGCGCCACGGCTACCGCCGACGTGAAGTTCCTGCACTGCCTCCCCGCCTTCCACGACCTCGGCACCAAGGTCGGGCGCGAGATCCACGAGAAGTACGGCCTGGAGTCCCTCGAGGTCACCGACGAGGTCTTCGAGTCCGAGCACTCCGTCGTCTTCGACGAGGCGGAGAACCGGATGCACACCATCAAGGCCGTCATGGTCGCCACCCTCGGCCGCGCCCCGGGCGCCTGAGCCCACCGGGAGCGCCCGCACCCCCGGGCAGGACAGCCCGCACCTTCGTACGGCAGCCCGAACCCCCGTAGAACACCAGCAACCGTTCACCCTGATGGGGCCGGACCACCTCTCCGGCCCCACCGGCATGCGGCCCACCCCGCCGCGCCCGCACCACCAGAAAAGAGCACCACCCCATGCCGCCGTCGCCGACCCCCACCGGCCCGCGCATCAAGTCGCCCGAGACCCTCATCGCCGAATCGGGCGCCGACCTGGAAGGCCACGGCCTCAAGCGCACCATGGGGCTGTTCCAGCTCGTGTGCTTCGGCGTCGGCGCGATCGTCGGCACCGGCATCTTCGTCGGCCTGTCCGACACGGTCGCCGAGGCCGGACCCGCCGTGATCGTCTCCTTCGTCCTCGCCGCGATCACCTGCGTCTTCACGGCGTTCTCCTTCGCCGAGCTGGGCGGCGCGATCCCCGTCTCCGGCTCCTCGTACTCCTTCGCCTACGCCGCCCTCGGCGAGCGCGTCGCGTTCCTCGTCGGCTGGTGCCTGCTCCTGGAGTACGGCATCTCCGTGTCGGCCGTCGCCGTCGGCTGGAGCCAGTACCTCAACGAACTGCTCGACAGTGTGTTCGGCGCCCAGCTGCCCACCGCGCTGTCCGCGGGACCCGCCGACGGCGGCGTGATCAACCTGCCCGCCGTCGTCGTCATGGCGATGGCGGCCGCTCTCCTCGTGCGCGGCATCCGCGAGAGCGCCCGCGCCACGGCCTTCATGGCCGTCCTCAAGATCGGCATCCTGCTGGCCTTCTGCGCGATCGCCTTCAGCGCCTTCCGGGACGGCAACCTCACGCCGTTCCTGAAGGAGGGCGCCGGCGGCATCACCTCGGGCGCTTCGCTGGCCTTCTTCTCGTACATCGGCTTCGACGCCGTCACCACCGCCGGCGAGGAGGTCAAGAACCCGCGGCGGAACATCCCGCTCGCGATCGTGATCTGCATCGGGCTCGTCACGCTGCTGTACTGCGCGGTCGCCGTCGCGGCCATCGGCGCGCTCGGCGCCGACGCCGTCGGCGACAAGCCCGCCGCGCTCTCCCTCGTGGTCGACCAGGTCACCGACTCCACGGTCGGCGGCGGCATCGTCGCCTTCGGCGCGGTCGTCGCCATCGCGTCCGTCGTCCTCGCCGTGATGTACGGGCAGACCCGCATCCTGATGTCGATGTCCCGCGACGGGCTGATCCCGCGCGTGTTCGAGCGCGTGTCGCCGAAGACCTCCACGCCGGTGCGCGGCACGCTGATCGTGGCGTCGGTCTTCGCGGTGCCGGCCGCGTTCTCCTCGCTCGACGTCGTCGTGAACCTCACGACCATCGGCACCCTCGCCACCATGGTCGTCGTCAACATCGCGGTCGTCGCGCTGCGCCGCTCGCGCCCCGACCTGAAGCGCTCGTTCCGGGTGCCGCTGTACCCGCTCAGCCCGGTCCTGGGCGTCGGCTTCTGCATGTACCTGATCTGGGGGACGGGCTGGACGACGTGGGTCCAGTTCGCCGTGTTCCTCGTCGTCGGCGCGCTCGTCTACGCGTTCTACGGGCGCCGCAACTCCCGGCTCGGGGCCGCACCGGCACAGGCAGCCTGATTCGAAAGAAAGGCGCTAGTCCTCGGAGGCGGGGCGCTGGCGCGGCACCGCGGGGAGCGTGAACCACACCGCCTTGCCGGAATCGGTGGGGCGGTGCCCGCACGAGGCCGACAGCGTCCGGATCAGCAGCAGGCCCCGCCCGTGCTCCTGCCAGGGGTCCGGCTCCTCGGCGTCGTCCGGGTTCGTGAGGTCCGAGGGCGGCGCCGGGTCCGGATCGTGCACCTCCACCTGACAGCCGGTCTCCAGGAGCTCCACGACCAGCTCGATCGGCGCGTCCCCCGTGGTGTGCTCCACCGCGTTCGCCACCAGCTCCGCCGTCAGCAGCTCGGCGGTGTCCGTGTCGGCGCCCGGCGGCTCGATGTCCCCCAGGGCGGTACGGACGAGGGCGCGCGCGACCGGTACGGCGGCAGCCGTGTGCGGCAGGGCGATACGCCACGACATGGGGGTGGAAGGACTGGGCAAGGCGGGTCCTGAGGGCGGGGGTCTCGGGGCTGGCGACTCGGGCTGGGGTCTGCGGGGCGGGCGGCTCGTTCTCTCGGTCGGCTCGTCTCTGCCGGTTCGGCGGCTGTTCCACCGGTCCGGCGGCCGAGCTGCCGGGCGGCTCGGGGTGACTGTCCTGCTTTCGACCGTATGAATGGTACGGCGTGTGCGCCAGGGTCTCCTGGCGGCGGTCTCCCGGGCCCTTCGTCCCCGGGCCGTCGCCCGTGCGGTGCGGGGCCCGGCACTCTCATCATGCCCAGCGCCCCGCCGTTCTATCGCGCACTCGTGACGGCAGTCACGAAGCGGTGATAACTTCGAGGAGAGGAGCCGCCGGGAACCCCGCCGTAGGAGGCCGCACGCGCATGAGTCCCTTCACCGGATCCGCCCCCCGCACCGAGAAGTGGCGCCACCTGGACTACGCCGTGGACGCGCACGGCGTCGCCACGGTCACCCTCGCCCGGCCCGAGAAGCTCAACGCGCTCACCTTCGGCGCCTACGCCGACCTGCGCGACCTGCTCGCCGAGCTGTCCCGCGAGAAGTCCGTACGCGTCCTCGTCCTGGCCGGAGAGGGCCGCGGATTCTGCTCCGGCGGCGACGTCGACGAGATCATCGGCGCCACGCTCGGCATGGACACCGCCCAGCTCCTGGACTTCAACCGGATGACGGGCCAGGTCGTGCGCGCCCTGCGCGAAGCCCCGTTCCCCGTGGTCGCCGCCCTGCACGGGGTCGCCGCGGGCGCCGGAGCCGTCCTCGCGCTCGCCGCCGACTTCCGCGTCGCCGACCCCAGCACCCGCTTCGCCTTCCTGTTCACGAAGGTCGGACTGTCCGGCGGCGACATGGGCGCCGCCTACCTGCTGCCCCGCGTCGTCGGCCTCGGCCACGCCACCCGGCTGCTCATGCTCGGCGATCTCGTGCGCGCCCCCGAGGCCGAGCGGATCGGCCTGATCAGCCAGCTCACCGAGGAGGGCGACGCCGACACGGCCGCCCAGGCCCTCGCCCAGCGCCTCGCCGAGGGCCCCGCGCTCGCGTACGCGCAGACCAAGGCACTGCTCACCTCCGAGCTCGACATGCCGCTCGCGGCGTCCGTCGAGCTGGACGCCGCGACGCAGGCGCTGCTGATGAACGGCGAGGACTACGCCGAGTTCCACGCGTCCTTCACCGAGAAGCGCCCGCCGAAGTGGCAGGGGAGGTGAGCGCGGCCGTGCCCGCTCAGCGCATCGCCGTGATCGGCGGCGGCCCCGGCGGCCTGTACGCGGCCGCCCTCCTCAAGCGCCTCGACCCCGGCCGCGAGATCACGGTCTGGGAGCGCAACGCACCGGACGACACCTTCGGCTTCGGTGTCGTCCTGTCCGACGAGACCCTCGGCGGCATCGAGCACGCCGACCCCGCCGTGTACGCGGCGCTCCAGGACGAGTTCGTGCGCTGGGACGACATCGACATCGTGCACCGCGGCCTCCGGCACACGTCCGGCGGCCACGGCTTCGCCGCACTCGGCCGGCGCCGCCTCCTGGAGATCCTGCAGAGCCGCTGCCGCGGGCTCGGCGTCGACCTCCGCTTCCGCACCGAGGCACCCCCGGCCGCCGAGCTCAGCGCCTCGTACGACCTGGTCGTCGCCGCCGACGGGGTGAACAGCCGCACCCGCGCCGCCCACGCCGACGCGTTCGGACCGCACATCGAGGAGCACCGCAACCGCTACATCTGGCTCGCCGCCGACTTCGCCTTCGACGCCTTCCGCTTCGAGATCGCGGAGACCGGGCACGGCGTGATGCAACTGCACGGCTACCCCTTCGACGCGGAGCGCTCCACCGTCATCGTCGAGATGCGCGAGGAGGTGTGGCGAGCCGCCGGGTTCGCGGACGCCGACGTACGCGATTCCATCGACACCTGCGCCAAGATCTTCGCGGACGCGCTCGGCGGCCGCGGCCTGACCTCCAACAACTCCGCCTGGCTCACCTTCCGCACCGTCGTCAACGACCGCTGGTCGCACGGCAACGTCGTCCTCATCGGCGACGCCGCGCACACCGCGCACTTCTCCATCGGCTCCGGCACCAAGCTCGCCGTCGAGGACGCGCTCGCCCTCGCCGCCTGTCTCCACGAACACCCCACGACCGAGGCGGCCCTGAAGGAGTACGAGGCCGAGCGGCGGCCCGTCGTCGCCTCCACGCAGCGTGCGGCGCGGGCCAGCCTCGCCTGGTTCGAGGAGCTCGGCCGCTATCTCGACCAGCCGCCGCGCCAGTTCGCCTTCAACCTGCTCACCCGCAGCCGCCGCGTCACGCACGACAACCTGCGGCTGCGCGACCCCGGCTTCACCGAGTCCGTCGAGCGCGAGTTCGGCTGCCCCGAGGGCACGCCCCCGATGTTCACCCCCTTCCGGCTGCGCGGCCTCGCACTGCGCAACCGGGTCGTCGTCTCGCCCATGGACATGTACTCGGCGGTCGACGGCGTCCCCGGCGACTTCCACCTCGTCCACCTCGGCGCGCGGGCGCTCGGCGGCGCGGGGCTCGTCATGACGGAGATGGTGTGCGTCAGCCCCGAGGGCCGCATCACCCCCGGCTGCGCGGGCCTCTACACCGACGAACAGGCCGGCGCCTGGACCCGGATCGCCGACTTCGTGCACGCGCAGTCGCCCGGCACCGGGATCGGCCTCCAGCTCGGCCACTCCGGACGCAAGGGCTCCACCCGCCTCATGTGGGAGGGCATGGACGAGCCCCTGCCCGACCCGGACGCCAACTGGCCCGTGGTGGCCCCCTCCGCCCTGCGCTACAAGCCGGACAACCAGCTCCCGCGCGAACTGTCCCTCCCCGAACTCGCCGCGATCCGGGAGGAGTTCACCGCCGCCGCCCGGCGCGCCGCCCGTGCCGGATTCGACCTCCTCGAACTCCACTGCGCCCACGGCTACCTGCTGTCGAGCTTCCTGTCGCCACTCACGAACCGGCGCACGGACGCCTACGGAGGTTCCCCGGAGGCCCGGCTGAAGTTCCCGCTGGAGGTCTTCGACGCGGTGCGCGAGGTCTGGCCCGAGGACCGTCCCATGACCGTCCGGATCTCCGCGACGGACTGGGCCGAAGGGGGACTCGACGGGGACGACGCCGTCGCCGTCGCGCGGGCCTTCGCCGCGCACGGGGCCGACGCGATCGACGTCTCCACGGGGCAGGTCGTCGCGGAGGAACGCCCCGCGTACGGGCGCTCCTACCAGGTGCCCTACGCGGACCGCATCCGCAACGAGGCGGGCGTTCCCGTCATCGCCGTCGGGGCGATCTCCTCCTGGGACGACGTGAACTCGCTGGTCCTCGCGGGGCGGACGGATCTGTGCGCGCTGGGGCGGCCGCATCTGTACGACCCGCACTGGACGCTGCACGCTGCCGCGGAGCAGGGGTATGCGGGGCCCGGCGCGGTGTGGCCCGCCCCGTACCGTGCCGGTAGTCGGCGCCCCCAGACGGGCCGCCTGGACGCGCCCAAGCCCCGCCTGGTCCTGCCCGGCTGACGCCTCGTCGCTGGCCGCGCCCCTTTGGGTGCGTGCCACGCGCGGCCGTCGTTCGTCCGCGGCCCGGTGGGGGCTGGTCGCGCAGTTCCCCGCGCCCCTGAAATGCAGACGCTTCGCGTCGCATTTCCCCGATGGGGCGCCGCCCCTATGGAGATCGCGCACGCAGTGCGCATC
>NZ_JBHYTK010000213.1:0-10380 GCF_042749255.1 Streptomyces sp. NPDC059524
GCCTTCATCGGGGAAATGCGACCCGAAGGGTCTGCATTTCAGGGGCGCGGGGAACTGCGCGACCAGCCCCCACCGACCCGCGGCCCGCGACGCGCCCGACACACCCCCGGCGATCCCGTCTCGCTCCCCGAAGCGCCCGTGCAGGGCGACACGGCCGTCGAGTAACGTCCAGGGGAACATCCGAGATCAGCCCGGGGGGGCTCATATGGGGACGGGGAGCACGACCGTGCGGGCAGTGCCAGTGCCAGTACCACAGGATGTCGCGAGCCAACCGGACTGCTGGACCCGGGCCGCGGAACTGGCGGCGAGCCACAGGTCCGCGCTCCCGCACCGCGGAGAACGCGTCGCGGTCATCGGCTCCGGCCCCGCCTACGCGATGGCCCAGTCCTACGCCGCGCTCCGCGAGAGCCGCGGCCACGGCGAGACGGACGCGTTCAGCGCGTCCGCGTTCCTGTACGGGCGGGAGTACGACCGGATCGTCGCCCTCACCCGCACCGGCACCGCACCCGTGATGCTGCGGCTGCTCGGCAGGGTGCACGGCAGTGTGCCCAGCGTCGTGATCACGGCGGCGCCGGACGCCCCGGACATCGCCGACCACACGGTGCGGCTCGACTTCACCGACCAGCCGGCGACCGAGGTCGCGACCCGGTTCCCGACCACGGCCCTGGCCCTGCTGCGCGCGCCGCTCGGCGAGAAGCTGGACGACGCGACGGACGACGCCCACGAGGCGATCGAGGAGACGCTGCCCCATGTGCTCCTGGCAGCGCGGGAGTTCACGTTCCTGGGTTCCGGATGGACGTACGGGATAGCCGAGGCGGCCGCGCAGTTGATGCGGGACAACGCGGGCGCCTGGGCGCAGGCCTACCACGAGCCGGAGTACCGGCCGGGTCCGGCGGCGGCGCGGCAGGTGACGTGGGTGTTCGGCGAGGTGCCGGAGCGGCTCGCGCGGGCCGTGGCGGACGCGGGCGGCACGCTCGTCGCGTCGGCGCGGGATCCGCTGGCGGATCTGGTGCGGGTGCAGCGGCTCGCGCTCGGATCCGCGGCGCACGGTGCGGCCGGGGCGGTCGGGGCGGCATGACGGACGCGGTGCCGGACCACTGGATCCGGGTTCCGGCGGGGCCGGACGCGGCCCGCTGGGCGACCCGGGGCCGTACCCGCACCGTGCTGTTCGTCCTGCACAACGTCACGTCGGCGACCCGGCTGCTCGACGTCCTGCCGCTCTTCGACGACGACCTGCGCGTGCAGTTGCTCGCCACGTGCACCGAGTCCTCGGCGTTCGGCGCGGGCGTACGGGAGCTGCTCGCGCAGACGGGCGTGCCCGTGCTCCCGTGGGATCAGGCCCTGGCCACTCCGGTCGACCTCGCCGTCTCGGCGAGCTTCGGTGGTCAACTGGCAGAGATTAAAGGGCAGTTGGCCATCCTGTCGCACGGCGTTGGATACACTAAAAGGCTGGGGGTGCCGGGTGCCGGGTGCCGGGTGCCGGGTGCCGGGAGCCGGGAGCCGGGAGCCGGGAGCCGGGAGCCGGGAGCCGGGAGCCGGGAGCCGGGAGCGGAGGGGTGGCGCGCCCGTGTTCGGGCTGTCGCCGGAGTGGCTGCTCGGCCCCGACGGGGCGCCGGTCGCCGACGCGCTCGTCCTGTCGCACCCCGAGCAGGAGGAGCGGCTGCGCGCCGTCTGCCCCGAGGCGGCCCACACCGGGGTGCTCGCCGGTGACCCGTGCTGGGACCGGATCCTCGCCGCCCGCGCCCACCGCGACCGCTACCGCCGCGCGCTCGGCGTCCGTGCCGGGCAGCGGCTCGTGCTGCTCAGTTCGACCTGGGGACCCGACGCGCTGTTCGGTGACGGCGGCGACGACACCCTCCCCGCGCTGTTGCCCCGGCTGACCTCGGAACTCCCGGTGGACACCCACCGTCTGGCCGCCGTCCTGCACCCCAATCTCTGGCACGGCCACGGCCCCGGCCAGATACGGTCCTGGCTCGACCGGGCCCGTCGCGCGGGGCTCACCCTGATCGACCCGCTGCACGGCTGGCGGCAGGCACTGATCGCGGCGGACGCCGTGATCGGCGACCACGGCGCGGTGACCTACTACGCGGCGGCGCTCGGCACACCCGTCCTGCTGGGCGCCGCCCCGCTCTCCGCGCTCGCGCCGGACGCCCCGGTCCACGCGTTCGTCCGCTCGGCGCCCCGGCTGGACCCGGCGGCCCCGTTGCGCCCGCAGCTCGACGCGCTGCTCGCCCGGCACCGGCCGCTGTCCGAGGCGGCGGAGTTCGTCAGCGCGGTGCCGCACGAGGCGGCGCCCCGTCTGCGCCGCCTGTTCCATCAGCTCCTGGACCTGCCCGAGCCGCCTTGGCCGGCCCGGCTCGCCCCGCTTTCCCTGCCCCCGTACGAACCGGCGGAGCCGTCCGTCCCGTTGCACGTCCGCACGTGGATCACGGGCCCGGGCGAGGTGCGCCTGGAGCGGTACGCGGGCCCGCATCCGGCCCCGTGCGGCGAGGACGGCGCCGTGGCGCACACCGCGCTCCACGAGGACACCCGCGAGCAGGACAGGCTCGGCCTCGCGGACGTCGTGTTCCGGTACGGGGCCGGCGACGACCCGCGTCTCGGTCCGCCCGAGCGGTGGGCCGCCGAGACCCTCGACCGTTTCCCGCAGTGCGCGCTCGCCGCGTACGCGACGGGTCCCGCGGAGTGTGTGGTGCGGACGCGGACGGGGGCGCTGGTGGAACTGAGCGGTCCGGACGGACCGGACCCGGCGGCGTGCGCGTCCGCTCTGTACGCGTGGCTGGCCGCGGGCAAGGATCTGGCCGAACTCGCGGACTCCGGACTGCTGTTGGACACCGGTGGGGCCGGAGCCCACCGGGTCCGGGTCACGCTCCGCTGACGCAGCGCTCCCGCAGCACACGCAGCGCGTCCACATGCTGGGTGGCACCCTCGGCGACGAGGATCGCGAGGGCCTCGTCGATCAGCGGCAGCACGGTCGCGCGCTCACCGTCCTCGTAGCGGGTCCAGGCGAGGTCGGTGAGGACGCGCGCGGTGTTGTAGCCCTCGCCGCGGTCGCGGAAGAACTCCAGGGCGCGGTCGAGGCGCGGGAGTGCCTCGTCGCGGCGCCCGGCGCCGCGCAGCGCCCGGCCGCGGTGGCGTTCCAGCAGGGCGCGGGCCCGGGGCAGGTCGGCGTGGCCTTCGGCTCCGGGCTCGATGCCGTCGAGGATCGCGCCCGCCGCGTCGAACCGCTCCAGCGCCTCGGGGTAGCGCCACTGCCGCAGCCGGAGCAGCCCGAGGAACTCGACGGCGGAGGCCTCACCGCGCAGATGCCCGGCCGCCGCCTCGTCACGTGCGGCGGCGACGGCCTCCGTCTCGGCCTCCGCATGGCGCCCCAACTCGGTGCAGGTGTGGGCCATTTGGGCATGGAGCGCGCCGGACATCCGCGTGCCGGGCTCCTGCGCGTCGGCGAGCCGTGCACCGGCGCGCAGGGCGGGAAGCAGCGTCTCGTGGTGTCCGGCCTTGAGCTGGAGCGGCCACAGGGCGCGGCAGATCCGCAGCGCCGTCGGTGCGTCCCCCGACTCCTCGGCCGCCGCGACGGCCTCGACGAGAACGGCGGCATCGTGCGCGAGCACGGCGAGGGCGGCGCCCCGGTCGGCGTACGGTGCCGGGCTGTGGTCCGGCAGGGCGTCGGGGATCCGCCAGCTCTCCGGGAGGGCGGCCCGGGCGGCGTCCACGGCGCGGCGTTCGTAGTGGGTGAGCGCGCGGGCGAGGGCGGCGGAGCAGGCGGCGATGCCGTCGCCGGCGGCGGCGGTCCGCTCGGCGTGGGCGCGCACCCCGGGACGGTAGCGGTACCGGCCGTCGCCCGTGCGGTCGAGCAGGAGAGCGTCGGCGAGTTCTTCCAACAGGGCATCGGCGTCGGCCTGTCGGGGTCCGGTGATCGCGGCGGCCGCCGGCGCGTCGAGGGCCGGCCAGGGGCGGAGGGCGGCGAGGCGGTACAGGCGGGCGGCCTCCGGACTCAGTCGCCGGTAGGTGTCCTCGGCCGCGGAGCCGACCGGGTCGTTCGCTCCGTTCACGGTGGGCTCCAGGGGCGCGTGCGGCACGGTCGACAGGCGGCGGGCCGCGGCGTGCAGGGCGTACGGGTGGCCGCCGCAGCGGTCGAGCACGGCGGGCAGGGTGGCCTTCGCGGCGGCGACGGCGGGCTTGCCGGCGACCTCGGTTAGCAGGCGTTTCGCATCGCGGGGCGGCAGTGGTCCGAGGGGGACGCGCACGGCGCCGAGTCCGGCGAGCCGGTCGCGGGCTACGACGACGGTGCAGACGCCGGGCGCGGTGACGACGAGGGGCTGCACCTGGGCGGTGGACGTGGCGTGGTCGAGGACGACGAGCAGTCGGCTCGAGTCGAGCAGGGTGCGCAGCACGGTGACGCGGTCGGCCGGTGCGGGCGGTATCCGGTCGTCGGGCACGCCGAGTTCGCGCAGGAGCAGGGCCGCGCCCTCGCCGGGGCCCCGGCCGCGCAGGTCGGCGTAGAGCTGTCCGTCGGGGAAGCGGTCGGCGCGCCGCCAGCCCCAGTGGACGGCCACGGCGGTGGTGCCGATGCCTTCGGGGCCGTGCAGCTGCACGGTGCGGGGGCGGCCCGCGAAGGGCCGGGTCGCTTCGTCGTCGAGCTGCCGCATGACGTCGCGCCGGTCGGTGAAGACGTGCGGCGCCGAGGGCAGCCGGGGCCGGACGCCGAGCGGTCCGGTGAGCGGGCTCGCGAGGCCACCGGTCAACCGGCCGAACTCGGCGAGGAGTTCCGGGCGTCCCGCGGCGCTCTCGACGACCAGCCGGGCGACGTGTTCGCGCTGTTCGGGGGTGGTGGGCGCGGGGACCTCGCGGCCGGTGATGCGGCGCACCAGCGCGCCGGTGGTCTCCCAGGCGCGCTTGCCGGCCTCGTTGGCCATCCCGGAGCCGACCGCTATCAGCACCCCGGCGACCGCCGTGACCGGATCCACCATGAGTCCACTCCCCCGCGCACCGACAGCCCTGCACCGCCTGACGAATGATCAAGCCTACGGTGCCGGGCACCCCGTTCACAGGGGAACGGGCCGCTCGGGGGCGGGTGTTCAGAACTGCCGGGCCGGCCAGTCCAGGAGCCGCGCTCCGATGACCGCCGTCTGGAGCGTGTACCGGTGCACGGGGTCGGCGGGGTCCGCGCCGGTCAGCTGGTGGATGCGGGCCAGCCGGTAGGTGAAGGCGCGGACGCTGAGGGAGAGACGGCGGGCGGCCTCGGCGGCGACGCACCCTGTGTCGAAGTACGTGGCGAGCGTGTCGATGAGCGGTTGGGCTCCGCCGCGCGCCTGCTGGAGCGGGCCGAGCGCATTCTGCACGAGGTCGGCCATGGCCTGCCGGTCGCGGGTCAGCACCGGGTAGACGAGGAGGTCGGCGGCGCGCAGCACCGGGTCCTCCAGTTCGAGCCGGTCGGCGAGGTCGAGGGCGTTGAGGGCTTCCTCGTAGGACTGGACGACACCGCCGGGGCCCGACTGGGGGCGGCCGATGGCGACGCGGCCGCCGTCGGTCGCGGCGTGGGCCTGCTTGGCGAAGTGGACGAGGACCTCGTCCTGGTCGCCGGGCGCGATGCAGACGAGACGGCCGTCCTTGGTGGTGAGCAGGACGTTGCGGTCACCGAAGCGGGCGCTGAGGGCGCGCTCGACGTCGCGCGGGGCCCGGTCGCCCTCGTCGTAGGCGTGGCCGCCCTGGGCGACGGCGACGGCGTGCGCGTAGGACAGGCGCAGGCCGAAGCGTTCGGCGCGCTCGGCGATCCGGCCGAGGTCGCTGCGCCCGTGGAGGAGGTCGTCGATGAACTCGCGGCGGGCCGCCTCCTCGCGGCGTACGGCGACGCGCTGGGCGCGCTCGTAGCCCTCGGCGAACGCGTCGACGCCCTGGGCCACGGCCGCCAGGACGGCGTCCAGCGTGGTGGCGGCGCCGTACGGGTGGGCGCGGGCCTGGGCCAGGTGGACACCGACGAGCTCCCGCAGTCCGTGTCCCGCCTCCGCGGCGCGCTCGCCCAGGGCGCGCCGCGAGTCGAGTTCGGCGCGGGTGAGGCGGCGGCCGGTGGCGGAGGCCTCGGCGACGATCCCTGCGAACCCGTCCAGGAACTCGTCCGGTATACCCCGCTCCGCCGCCATGTGTGCCCCTGCCTCGCTCGACTCTCGCCGTGGCCTTTGTAGCGCAGGGGCGGGCAGGGGCCACAGGCGGGGGCGTCCGGTCATGCCGGGGGCGGGGTGGTGGCGCGGGTGATCGCGGACTCGACGGCGGCGACGCGGTCGGCGAGCAGCCCGAGCGCGGCCACGGCCCGCACGAGCGGATCCGTCTCGGGGCCGCCGAGGGTGCGGGCGCGCACATGACCTGCCTTGATCTCGGCCCAGCGGGCGAGCTGCCCGCCGGTGAGCGTGCCGCGCAGTTCGGCGAGCTTGAGGAGGTTGGCCTCGGCGCCGGTGGTCAGGGTCTGGGCCTCGCTCGCGTAGTGGTCGGACACGACGGCGTCGAGTTCGTCGTCGTTCATCGCGGGGTCGATCCGGGCAGCGATCTTGTTCATGTCGCGGTACGAGCCCTGGAGCCGGAAGGGCGGTTCGGTGCGGGTCGCGGGGTCCTGGGCGGCGGACGCGATGTAGGCGGCGTTGACGGCGAGGACGGTGGTGCGGGCGGCGAGCAGGTGGCGCAGGACGGCGACGACACGCTCGCGCTCGGCGGGCGGGTAGGGGTGGACGAGCCGGTCGGGGCGTGCGGTGGGGTCGCCGGCGGCAAGGCGGACGAGGAGGTCCAGGTCGGCGCGGTCGCGGCCGGCGAGCGGGGCGAGGTGCTCGTTGGCGGTGAGCGCGTTCTCGACGAAGGAGAGGGCGAAGGCCTCCTCCTTGCCGGTGAGGACGTCGCCGAGGTTCCACACGTCGGCGCGGTTGGCGAGCATGTCGGGGATGCGGAAACGGGCGCCGGACTCGGTGTACGGGTTGCCGGCCATGCAGACGGCGAAGCGCTTGCCGCGCAGGTCGTAGGTGCGGGACCGGCCGTTCCAGACGCCTTCCATGCGGCGCTGGGCGTCGCACAGGGAGATGAACTTCTGGAGGAGCTCGGGCGAGGTGTGCTGGATGTCGTCGAGGTGGAGCAGGACGTTGTTCCCGGCCTCCAGGGCGAAGTTGACCTTCTCGATCTCCTGCCGGGCGGCCGCGTTCGGGGCCTCCTCGGGGTCGAGCGAGGTGACGCCGTGGCCGAGCGCGGGACCGTTGACCTTGACGAGGATCATGCCGAGCCGGTCGGCCACGTACTCCATGAGGGTCGTCTTCCCGTATCCAGGCGGCGAGATCAGCAGCAACAGGCCGCCTGCGCTGCCGAGTTGGGCCGCCAGGTTGTCGCCGATCAGCGGCAGGTACACCTCGTCGATCAGGCGGCCGCGCACGAAGGTCGGCAGGACGTGCGGGCGGTGCTCGTCCAGGCGCAGCCGGTCGCGTTCGGCGGCGGCGAGGCGGGTGCGGAGCTTCTGGTAGGCGCGGTGTCCGGGGACGGTCTCGGTCCTGAACCGGCGCGTGCGGGCGAGGAGTTCGTCGAGCCGCACGGTGAGGGTCCGGGAGCTGACGCGCGGGTGGGTGCCGAGGAGTCCGGTGACGGTGGCGGTGAGGTCGGCGGCGCCGTCGTAGCGCTCCAGGCCGGGGCAGAGCTCGACGGCGACGGCCTCGGGCAGGTCGGGGGCGCTCTCCCCCGCCGGGTCGGCCGAGGCGGCGTACGCCTGGAGCCAGGCCTCGACGATCTGGCGCCGGGAGCCGAGGTCGGGCAGCCCGCGCAGGTCCTCCTCGTAGGCGGGGCCGTCCACGGTGCGGCGGAACTTGTCGAGGAAGGTGCGCACGCGCGGCGAGGTCACGAATCCGGCGGGCGCCGTGCTCAGCTCGTCGAAGAGGTATGCGGCCGCGTCCGCGTCGCCGTCCATTCGGGCGGCCAGTTCCCGGCGGAAGTCGTCGATCGCGGGGGCGAGTCCGAAGGTGTCGCGGGCGCGGGCGAGGGAGCGGGCCCTGCGGGCGAGCGGCTCGCGCTCGGCCTCCGGCAGTCCGTGCGCCCAGAACAGCTGGGCCGCGGCGCGGGCGGCCGGGGTGTGCCGCAGGAGTCCCGCGCCGGCGTGCAGGCGCAGAAGGGCGGTGAGGATCTCGGTGGCGTCGTGGTCGTGGACCCCGCGCTCGTGCCCCTCGTCGTACGCGTCCTCGGCGGCCCGGCGGACGAGTGCGGGCAGGTCGTCGGCGGCGGCGAGGGCGTCGGCGCCGTGTTCGTCGAGGAGGCGGGCGGCGAGGTGTTCGGCGCGGTAGACCTCGGGGGTCTCGGAGGCGAGGTGCTGCTCCCAGTAGGGGCGGGTCGCGGCGAAGGCGGGGTCGGTGACGGGAGCGCGGTAGTCGGTGCCGGTGACGGCGAAGGCCATGGCGTCGCCGTGCGGGACGAGGGTGAGCTCCAGGGGCTGGGTGTTGACGGCGAAGCGGTGGCGGCCGAGGCGGATGGTGTCGCCGCCGTCGGTGTAGAGGTCGGTGCGGTCGCGCAGGGCGCGGACGGCTTCCTGCCGGGCGGCGGTGAGGCGGCCCGCGAGTTCGTCGGCGCGCACCTGGTCGCCGAGGGCCCGCAGCTCGTCGATGGTGCGGCCGACCTTGGCGACGAGCGGGTCGGAGGCGAAGTAGGTGTGGACGGCGTCGGCGGAGTCCAGGGCGGCGGAGCGGCGGGCGACGGTCTCCAGGACGCGCCCGGCGGAGCCGACGAGGCGTTCGGCGCGGCGGGCCCGCTCGTCGGTGAGGCCCTGCTTGCGAGCGGCGAAGACCTCGTGGATCTCGGTCCGCTTGGCCTCCAGGTCGTCGAGGAACTCCTCGGACTCGGCGAACCGGCCGTGCAGGTCCTCGAGTTGGAGGACGAGCCGGGAGAGGTGTTCGTCGCAGGCCTGCGGGGTGTCGGCGGCGGCGAGCGCCCCGGTGACGGCCTGCCCGAGGAGGGCGAACTCGGCGGCGAACTCGGCGCGCCCCTCGCGGGCCGTGAGCTCGCGGCGGCGGACGTCCAGGGTGGCGCGGGTGCGGTTGACTCCGGCGAGGGCCTCGGCGATGCGCTCCAGGACGGTCGCGCGGACAGTGGCGTCGGCGACGTCGAGTCCGGTGACGACCTCGGTGACGGTCTGCAACTGCTCGCCGGCCTCACGGAGTTCGTCGAGCAGGGCGCCGGACTCGGCGACGGTGGTGAGTTCCTCGGCGCGGCGGGCCAGCGCTTCGGTCTTCTCGTGGTGGGCGGCGAAGGCGTCGGGGCGGGCGAGGAAGGTGACGGCGCGCTGCCCGGCGGCGGTGATGTCGTCCGCGAGGTCGGCGGCGAGCGTGTCGATGCGCGCGGCGTCGGCGTAGCGCATCTCCTTGAGGGCCAGCAACTGTCCTTGAGATCGCCGGAGTTCGGTGATGCGCTCGACCCATTCGGGCGCGGAGCGCGGGGCCTCGCCGCGGATCCGGCGGACCAGGCCGGTGACGCGGGTGGCGCATTCGGCCAGCCGGTCGGCGGCCTGCCGGGTGAGGTCGCGCACGGTCGCGTACTCGGTGACGACCTGCTCGGCGGTGGCCTTCAGGGCGTTCAAGGGTTCGCCGAGCGCGCCGAGTTCGGGATCGCCGAGCCAGTGGTACTGGCCGGTGGCGCGGGCGCAGGCGGCGACGAGGGCCTCGTAGGCGGCGGTGGTGGGCGTGTCGGCGGTGCCGCTGACGGTGCGGGCGACGGCGAGCGCGTCGGAGATGCCGCGCACCAGGTCGGCGTTGCCGACACGGGCCAGTGGTCCCTCGCCGGCCGGGCGGGCGGCGGCGTGCGCGTCGGACACGTACGGGGAGCGCCAGCGCTGCACCGGGTGGACCCGGCCCGGTTCGGCGTCGGCGGCGGTGCGCAGGACGAGGAGCGTGCCGTCGTCGAAGAGGGCGTGGCCGCGGCAGGCGATCGGGGTGGCGAACTCCTTGCGGATGACGTTGTAGGAGAGCAGCAGGGCGCGTTCGCCGCCGGGCGCCTGGAAGACGTAGAGGACGTCCTCGCCGTTGGGCGAGCGGACGGTGCGCTCGTACTCCAGTCCTGTGGTGTCGAGGGCGTCGAAGCTGCGGTGCTCGCCGGTGGCGAGGACGTGGCCGCCGGGGAAGACGACGCCCTGCTCGTCGGGGAGGACGCGGCCGGTGCGCCCGAGGCCGTCGAGGCGGACGGTGCGCCGGGTGAGGGTGTCGTGGACGAGGTAGCGGTCGGTGGTCTCCTTGTAGGGGCGCACGCGCAGCAGGACGAGCGGGGGGGCGCGCGGGGGGGGGGAGGCCCCGGCGGGGCGCGCCGGGGGGGGGGGGGGGAGACGCGGGGGGAGTTGTGGACCGCCGCGGCGGGGGGGGTCGGCCGGCGGGTTTGGGGTTG
>NZ_JBHYTK010000213.1:10390-11339 GCF_042749255.1 Streptomyces sp. NPDC059524
GTCACCTGGGCCCGCGAGGACCCGCCGGGCGGGGGGCCGCGCCCCGCGCGGGGGGCCGGGGGCCGGGCCCCGCCCCCGCGGGGGCCCCGGGGGGCGGGGGCGACGGCCGCGTCGGCGAGCGACTGGAGCGGTTCGTCGACAGGCTCGCTGTAGATGCCCTCGCCGGTCTCGGTGTCGTCCTCGGCCTTGAGGGTGAGAGTGCCGTCGAGCGTGTCGACGTACAGTCCGGCGCCGGGGATCGCGATGTGCGGGTGACGTCCGGGCACGTGGTCGTCCCGCGTGGTCCGGGTCCAGCGCAGGTCGTGGGCGGGCGGCATGACGTGGTCGCGGTCGCCGCGCGCGTCGAGGAAGGCGGCGCGGCCGTCGACGGTGAGGCTCCAGCGCAGCACGCGGATGTCGTCGGCCTTGTCGCCGGTGCGGAAGACGGCGAGGAGCTTGCCGTCGAGGGGGCGCAGCCGGATCAGCCGGGCCGCGCGGTAGTAGCGGTGCAGGGCGCCGAACTCGCGGACGAACTCCGGGTCGTCGAGCAGTCCGGGCACGGCGCTCGCGTCGAGCGGCTCCAGACTGTCGCGGTCGTGGAGCGTGAACACGTCGGCGACGGCCGGCTCACCGGCGCCGCCGTGCGGAGGGGTGGTGCGGCCGAAGAGGAGCAGGTCGCCGACGGCGACGACGTCGCGTGCCACGGCCGGGTGCCCGGTGCCGAGGTGCTCGGTGCCGTCGAGGGCGAGGCCGGTGGAGCCGAAGGTCTCCAGGCGGCGCTCGTTGAGTTCGCCGGCCCGCTCGGCGAGCTGCCGGGCCTGCCCGGCGAGCCGGTCGCGCAGGACGTCGTACGTGCCCGCGTCCAGACCCGTTTCCATGTGCGGGTTCCCTCTCGTTCGTCTCGGTGGTGCGGTGCCGCCCAAGCGGTGCCCGGGCGGGGGCCCCCCCCCCCCCGGGGGGGGGCCCCGCC
>NZ_JBHYTK010000214.1:0-11323 GCF_042749255.1 Streptomyces sp. NPDC059524
AGCTCGGTCGGCGGCTGGCTCAACGGCGTGTGGAACATGGTGCAGTCCGGAGTCGGTGGGGGGCCCCCGCGCGCGCCGGCGCGAGCCCCCCCCGCGACCCCCCAGCTTGGGGGTGCGGTCGCCTGGGGGGGGGCCCACCCCCCCCCCCGGAGCAGAGGGCGGGCAGGTAGCGCTCCTTGAGCCCGGGCGAGCCGAAGCGCTGCAGCGGCACCCCGGTACTGGCCAGGTGGGTGCAGACCGAGAAGTTCAGACCGGCGTCGCGGCAGCCCTCCCCCAGCCCCTCCAGCACGTACATGGTGGTGAGCAGGGACTGGCCGAGGCCGCCGTGGCGCTCCTCGAAGGGCAGGCCCAGCAGGCCCGTCCCGGCCAGCAGCTTCCACTTGTCGTGCGGGAAGGCGGCGGCCGCGTCCCGTTCCACGTGCCCGGAGTTGAGCTCGTCCAGGTAGGGGGCCAGGCCGTCGCGCAGGGCCTGCTGCTCGGTGCTCCACTTGATCATGGGATGTCCGCTCGGTGTCCGCTCGGGGGGGGATCAGTACTGTGAGAAGTCGGGCGAGTCGAGGTTGTGCTTCTCGTCGCCGCGCAGGGCCGGGGTGAACACGCAGACCAGGCGCAGGTCCTCGTGCGGGCTGGCGATCAGCCAGTGGGCGTCGTGCCGGTCCAGGGCGTAAAGGGTCCCGGGGGTGATCGGGTGGGAGTTGCCCGCCTCGTCGACGACCTCGCCGCTGCCCTCGATGCAGTAGCAGGTCTCCAGGTGGTTGCGGTACTCCAGGCGGGACTTGGTGCCGGCCTTGACCACGGTGTCGGTGACCGAGTAGCCGACGCCGTCGGACTGGGTCAGGAAGCGGCGGCTGAGGCCGTTGCCCCAC
Source organism: Streptomyces sp. NPDC059524 (assembly GCF_042749255.1). Taxonomy (NCBI): domain Bacteria; kingdom Bacillati; phylum Actinomycetota; class Actinomycetes; order Kitasatosporales; family Streptomycetaceae; genus Streptomyces; species Streptomyces sp. NPDC059524. The sequence continues at coordinate 867 of NZ_JBHYTK010000214.1, forward strand.
TCCACGCTGGTGACGTCCTCGAGCTTGCGCACGATCATGATCAGATTCCCTTCGTAGTGGCGGGGACAGCGGTGGACGGGAGGTACGCGGGTGTGGCGCCGCGCAGCTCCCTGGTGAAGGCCGCGAACTCCTCTACGGGGTCGCGGTGTTCGGCGAGGGCCCGTTCGATCCGCTCGACACCGGCACTGCCGACGACGACGGAGTGCGCGCCGAGCCCTTCGAGCCGGGTGATGTCGGCGGCGGTGCGGACGCCGAACCCCACGGCGACCGGGGCGGTCGCGTCGGCCTGGAGCGGGCCGAGGACCTCGGCCAGGCGCCGTTCGTCCAGCGGGGCGCCGGTGCCGCTGCGGCCGTAGTGGGCGACGAGGTACAGATAGGCGGAGGCGTGCGCCGCGGCCTCGGCCCGCACCTTCGGCCCCGACACCGCGTAGCACGTGGTGACGACGGGCAGGTCGGCCCGCGCGGCGGCCTCCAGGTACGGGTCGCGGGCGCGCGGCGGCAGTCCGTGCAGGAGCAGGCCGTCGCAGCCGGCGTCGGCCACGGACCGGGTGAAGTCGCCCAGGCCGGGGCCCTTGACCGTGTGGCTCCAGTCGGCGAGCAGGGCGACGCGCAGGTGGCGCAGGGCCGGCCGGGCGGCGGCGACCGCGTCGAGGACGTCGCGGGCGGTCACGTCGTGGGCCAGGGCCCGGCGGGCCGAGCGGCGCACGACGGGGCCGTCGGTGACGGAGTCGGGGAAGGGCACGGCCAGTTCGAGGCAGTCGACGTCGTTCTCGTCGAGCATGGTGAGCAGGTCGGGCAGCAGGTCCAGGGGCGGGTCGCCGGCGTTGAGGAACACGGCGAGGCCGGGCCGCCCGGGGCGGCGGCGGGCGAAGAAGCCGGGACGGTCAGACAACGGACACCGCCCGGGTGCGCAGCCGCTCGACCAGGCCGTGGACGCTGCCGTCGTGGATCGCGGTGCGGGCCGCGGTCAGGGCGGCGTGCCAGTCGGCGGTGAGGCGTCCGGCGACGGCGAGCGCGGCCGCGTTCAGGCACACGGCCTGTTCGGCGACGGGGTCGCCGGCGCCGCGCAGCAGGTCGAGGAAGTGGCGGGCCACGTCGGCGCGGCCGGTGGTGACCGGGGCGAGGTCGCCGAGGTGGCCGCTGCTCAGGCTCAGCGCCTGGGGCCGCAGGGTGAACTCGTCCTCGCCGCCGCCCTCGTAGGTGCGCACGCGATTGGGGACGATGCCCAGGAGCTCGTCCGCGCCGAGGTCGTTGGTGCACACCCACACGGTGCGGCCGGTGCGGCGTGCCGTGTGCTCGGCCGCCTGCCGGACGGCGGGCAGCATCCTCGGGTCGGAGACGCCGGTGAGCTGCGCGGTGACCGGGACACCGGCCAGGAAGGGGCCGAGGACGTTGACGAAGCGGCCGATGTCGCGCAGGTCCAGGGGCAGCGCGGCGCGGGCGAGCAGGCCGATCTCGGCGGGGTAGACGAAGGTACCGGCGAAGGCGATGCCTTCGCGGTCGAGCACCTCGGCGGTCTCCTCGTAGGAGCGGGTGAGGTCGATGCCGAGGATCTCGAGGAGGTCCAGGGAGCCGCAGCCGCTGGTGTAGGCGCGCGAGCCGGTCTTGACGACCCTCGCGCCCATGGCGGCGGCGGTCAGGGCGGCGGCGGTGGAGATGTTGAAGGTGCGGGGGCCGCCGCCCGTGCCGACGATGTTGACGGTGTCCTGGAAGGGCACGGTCAGCGGGGGGCGGCGCTCGTCGAGCGAGTCGAGGAACGCGGTGAGCGTGGCGGCCCGGGGAGGTGCGGTGGACAGCGAGGCGAGCAGGGCCACGGCCTCGCCCCGGCGCAGTCCTCCGTCGTGGAGCCGGTCCCACAGGGACCGCCAGCTCTCCCGCTCGACCGGCCGGTCGCCGCCGATGAGGGTGACCAGGGCGTCGTGCATGGCTACGCCGCCCCGGCCCGCTGCGCGAGGGCGTCCGCGACGAAGGCGGCGATGGCGGTGACCGAGCGGAAGGCGTCGGGGTCGAGGTCGAGGTCGTCGGTGTCGATGTCGTACGTCGACTCGATCCAGGCGATGACCTTGAGCAGGCCGAGGCTGTCGATGACGCCCGCGTCGAGGAGGTCGAGGTCGGCGTCGAGGTCCTGCGGGCTCACGTCCGGCAGGAACTCCTCCACCACGAACCGCTTGACGGCGGTCAGGTCGTGGGTCGTGTCGGTGTCGGACATGTCAGCTCTCCTTGCTGGGGCGGTGGGTCGGTTCGGGGGCCGCGACGGGCACGCGGTCGCGGTCGACTTTTCCGGTGGAGGTGCGCGGCAGCGGCTCGTCGGTGATCCGTACGGTGGCGGGCACGGCGGCTCGCGACAGTCCGCGGGCCAGATGGCCGCGCAGCACGAGGCTGTCGAGGCCGCTGCCGCCGGTGCGGCGCACCACGGCGTGCAGCAGGTGGCCGGCGACGGGGTCGGGCCGGGCGAGGACGGCCGCCTCGGCGACACCGGGGTGGGCGAGGAGGACGTGCTCGACCTCCTGCGGGTTGACCCGCACGCCGCGGACCTTGACCTGGAAGTCGGTGCGGCCCAGGAGGGTGTGGCGGCCGTCGGCGTCGCGGTGCACGAGGTCGCCGCTGCGGAAGAAGCGGCCGTCGGTGGTGCCGCGCGGGTCGGGCACGAAGGCGGCGCCGCGGGCGCGGGCGTCGAGGTAGCCGGGGCTCTGGAAGGGGGTGGAGACGTACAGTTCGCCGCTGCCGGGGCCGTCCAGGACGCGGCCGTCGGGGGTCACGACGAGGGCCTGCACGCCGGGCAGGGGCCGGCCGAGGGGCGCGGGCACGGTGAGGTCGACGACCTCGTGCAGGAAGCTGTCGTTGGTCTCCGTGCAGCCGTACAGGTTGCTGAGCCGGGCCCCGGGCAGCAGGGCGGGGAGCCTGCCGAGCAGCGGCACGGGCATGCTGTCGCCGGTGAAGACGGCGTGCCGCACGCCCGGCAGGGTGGTGCCGTCGCGGTCGGCCGCGTCGGCCAGCAGCCGGTAGAACATCGGCACCGCCTGGACGATCTCGGGCCGGTGGCGGACGACCTGGTCGAGCAGGTACCGGCCGCGGGTGGCCCGGTCCGGGTCGACGAGGACGATCCGGCCACCGTGCGCGAGCGTGGTCCACACGTCGAGCAGGCACAGGTCGAAGTTGAGGGGGGCGTGATTGAGGACCGTGGTGCCGGGTCCGATGCCGAAGTGCCCCGCGGCCCAGCGCGTGAACGCGGTGATCGCGTCGGCCGTCAGCGGGACGATCTTGGGTGTGCCGGTGGAGCCGGAGGTGGTCAGCAGCAGCAGCGGCGTGCCGTCGGGCGCCTCGGCGCCGCCGGTCGGCGCAGCGCCCGCGCCGCCGTCCGCCGCCCCGGGTTCGAGGACGTGGCGGGCCGCGGCCTGCTCGTGGAGCGCGGCCCGCACGTCGGCGCCGAGACTCTGCGAGGTGAGCAGCACCGGGCGGCGCTCCAGCTGGCAGGCGAGGAGCAGGGCCAGGGTCGCGGGCGTCTTGGTGGCCTCGACGGCCACCGGCTCGCCGGGCGGCAGGCCGAGCGCGGCGACGCGCCGGCGCTCGGCGCCGGCCAGGGCGAGGAGTTCGCCGTAGTTGGTCTCCCCGTCCCGGCCCACGAGCGCGATGGCGTCCGGGTGGGCGCGGGCCCGCGCGAGGAACGCGTCGGCGGGCGTACGCCCGCTCTCCGCACTGGCTGCGCCTGACATCACCTGAGTCCCTCCGGCCGAACGGTCTGCAACCGATCCTGGGACGCGCGGCTGGAGAACCGTTCGAGCGGCGGTGTACGGGGGTCAGCGTTCCAGCAACTCCGCCAGGACCGGGGCCGGTTCGGTGCCGGCCGCTCCCGAGGGAAGCCACTCGGCGCCCTCGCGCCGGTAGGGGTACCAGCGGCCGTCGCGGCCCAGGCGCAGTTGCACGCCCCGCTCCTCGAAGGTCCAGTGGTTGTCCTGGACCAGCGGCGCCGGCAGTTCGTCCTCCTCCCAGCCCTCCGCCAGTTCGGTGCGGGTGCGGGCGAGGACCGGTGCGCCGGGGGCGAAGGTCTCCTCCAGGACCTCGAGGCCCGCGGCCGCTCCCTGCCGCCAGGCCGCGGCGGCCGCCGGCAGCCGTTCTCCGCGCCCGCTCGCCCGTCCGAGCCGGTCCAGGGTCCGCGCGTCGGCGTGGGCGGCGAGCCGCACCGTGTCCTGCCACGGCGTCAGCGGTGGGGGCGGGACGGCGGTGCGGCCGAGCGCGTGGGCGAGCAGGGCGCGGGCGCGGACCGCGGCGTCGGCGGCCCGCATCTCCAGCGGGTCGGCCTCGATACCGGAGCGGGGCAGGTCGTCCGTGTCCACCGGGTCCGGCAGTCCGGGCGGGGCGGGCAGGGGTGCGACGGGGCGCGCGTAGGCCTCGGCGGCCTCCTGGAGTTCCCGCTCCGCCTGCCGGCCGGCGTCGTCGTCCTCGGTCCCTGTCCCCTCGCTGTCACCGGCCTCCCGGTCGTCCCCGACCCCGGCTTCGTCCCTGACCTCTTCCTCTTCCTCGTCCTCTTCCTCGTCGAGGCCGCCCATGGCGTGCAGCAGCACCGTGGTGCGCAGTTCCTCCAGCGCCTCGTCGCGGTCCCGGCCGCGGCACAGCAGCAGCAGGAACGGGTCCTGGTCGAGCAGCCAGCCGAACTGGTAGGCCAGCGCAGCCGCGTGCGCGCACGGGTGGTCGAACGAGTCACAGTCGCACTCGGCCTCCAGGTCGCCGTAGCCGGGCAGCATCCGCACCCGGGCGTCCTCGACGGCCTCCAGGAGGTCCGGCGGCAGCGTGCCCTCCAGGACGGCCTCCAGCTCGGCGGGCCGGTCGGCGAGCTTCTCCCACAGCAGATCCCACTCCTCGTCGTCCAGCACGGCGAGGGTGATCTCCACCCGGTGCGTCTCCTCGTCGTGGACGGTGACCGCGATCCGGCCGGGCGCGACGGACACCGGTCCGAGCCGGCCCGAACGGGCCGCGCTGCGCCCCTCCTTGAGCGGGTCGGCGTCGAAGAGGCCGTCCTCCAGGGCGTCCGCCCAGGCGCCCGCCCACCAGCTCTGGCCGCGGACGCGGCCGCCCCGGCGGGCGGGAAAGGCCGCGAAACCGCGGGCCCTCGTGTCCCCGGCGCCGGCGTCGTCGTAACCGCTCAACTCGTGCTCCTCAGCTCGACCAGGTTGGCCAGTTCGTCGTTGGTCAGCTCGGTGAAGGCGGCCTCGCCCGAGCCGAGCACCGCGTCCGCCAGCTCCTTCTTCGCCTGGAGCATGGCGGCGATGCGGTCCTCCACGGTGCCCTCGGCGACCATCCGGTGAACCTGCACCGGGCGGGTCTGCCCGATGCGGTAGGCGCGGTCGGTCGCCTGGGCCTCCACGGCAGGGTTCCACCACCGGTCGAAGTGCACGACGTGGTCGGCGCGGGTCAGGTTCAGGCCGGTGCCGGCGGCCTTCAGCGAGAGCAGGAAGACGGGCACCTCGCCCTCCTGGAAGCGGCGGACCAGGTCCTCGCGCTTGGCGACCGGGGTGCCGCCGTGCAGGAGTTGGGCCGGGACGCCGCGGTCGGCGAGATGGCGTTCGAGCAGCCGGGCCATCGCCACGTACTGGGTGAACACGAGCACCGCGCCGTTCTCCGCGACGATGGTGCCGAGCAGTTCGTCGAGGAGCTCGAGCTTGCCGGAGCGGCCGGACAGCCGCGGGGAGTCCTCCTTGAGGTACTGCGCGGGGTGGTTGCAGATCTGCTTGAGACCCGTGAGGAGTTTGAGGACCAGGCCCCGCCGGGCGATCCCCTCGCTGCCGCGGATCTCGGCCATGATCTCGCCGACCAGCTTCTCGTACAGGGAGCTCTGCTCGGCGGTGAGGGTGACCGGGCGGTCCGTCTCCGTCTTGGGCGGGAGTTCGGGTGCGATGCCGGGGTCCGTCTTGCGGCGGCGCAGCAGGAAGGGCCGCACCAGTTCGGCGAGCCGCGCCGCGGTGTCCTGCCGGGGCCCGCCGTCCTCCTCGGCGATCGTGCGCTCGGCCTCGATGGGCCTGGACCAGCGGGTCCGGAAGGCCCCGTGGGAGCCGAGCAGGCCGGGCGTGGTCCAGTCGAGGATGGCCCACAGTTCCGACAGGTTGTTCTCGACGGGGGTGCCGGTCAGGGCGATCCGTGCGTCGGCGGGGACGAGCCGCAGCGCCTTGGCGGTGCTGGACTGCGGGTTCTTGATGTGCTGGGCCTCGTCGGCGACGACCATGCCCCAGGAGTGCGCGCCGAGCCGTTCGGCGTCCAGGCGCATGGTCCCGTACGTGGTGAGGACGAAGCCCGCGTCGGCACCGTCCAGGCTGCGTCCGGCGCCGTGGAAGCGGCGGGTGGGGGTGCCGGGGGCGAAGCGGCGCACCTCGCGCTCCCAGTTGCCGAGCAGGGAGGCGGGGCAGACGATCAGCGTCGGCCCCGTCGTGGCGGGGTGCTCCTGGCGCAGCAGGTGCAGGGAGATCAGCTGGATCGTCTTGCCGAGCCCCATGTCGTCGGCGAGGCAGCCGCCGAGTCCGAGCGAGGTCATCCGGTCCAGCCAGCGCACGCCGCGCAGCTGGTAGTCGCGCAGGGTGGCGTCGAGCGCGGCGGGCGGGCCGAGGGGTTCGCCGCCGCCCTCGGGGTCGCTGAGCCGGGCGCGCAGGGCCTCCAGCCACGGGGTGGGGGCGACGCGGACCGTCTCGCGGCCGGCCACGGCGACCTGGGTGAGGGCGGCGCCGAGTGCCTCGATGGGGGTCAGGGGTTCGAGTTCGGGCTCGCGCGCCTTGCGGGCGAGCGCGGCGGGGATCAGCAGCCAGCGGTCGCGCAGCCGGACGACGGGGCGCACCGCGTCGGCGACCTGCCGGGTCTCGGTCTCGTCCAGCGGCTCGCCGTCGAGGGTGAGCTGCCAGCGGAAGCCGACGGCCGCGTCCGCGCCGCCGAAGAAGGAGCGCAGGTCCTCGGGCGCGTCGAGCCCCGCGCCGACGACGGCCACGGCGTCCAGGGCCCGGCTGTCCTCGGCGGGCCAGTGCAGGTCGATGCCGTGGGCGCGCAGCCGGGCGGCGCCGTGGCCGAGCAGTTCGTCGATCTCGGCGTCGCTGGGTTCGAGGTCGCCGGGCACCGGGAGCAGGCGTTCCAGCGGGGCCCAGACGCCCGCGGCACGGCGGGCGGCCTGCGCGATGTCGTTGACGGCCTGCGGGCCGAAGCCCGGCAGGCTGCCGTCCAGGACGGCCCGGGCCGGTCCGGCGAGGGTGGGGTCGGCGAGACTGTGCGCCCAGGGCACCAGCACCGGGGTGGGCGGCTCGCCGGGGGTGGTGCGCAGTTCCAGCCGGAAGGAAAGGCGTACGCCGCTGTCGATGCCGGCGGAGATCTCCTCGGCCCAGGCCCGCAGTTGTGGGACGTGCTGGGGTGCGGCGGCGGCGAACGCGGCCCGGCCGGAGGCGGCTTCGGCGGCCGGGGTGCGGGGCAGCGTGTCGGCGACGGCGTCGACGAACGCCCGGACGAGGCCCTCCGGTTCGGGCAGCCGGGCGGTGGTGCCCGGACGGGGCAGCGCGCGGGCCTCGGGCGGCATCGCGGCGGCCAGCGCGCGGACCCGGGTGATGTCCTCGGGGTCGAGCGGTCCGGCGCGCCAGGTGTCGTATCCGCCCGGTGAGACGCCGGGCAGCATCCGGCTGCGGGCGCTCAGGTGCAGGGCGAGGACAGTGGTCGCGCCCCAGAAGGCGGCCGCCGGGTGGGCGTCGGCGCCGGGGCGGGCCGCGTGGGCGAGCACGGGGAGCGCCTCGGCGACTCCCAGGCGCAGGGCGGGGACGGCCCGGAGCATTGCCGTGCCGTCCTCCGCGGTGACCAGCGTGACCTCGGTCCTTTCGCCCGTCGTCCCGTCCGGGAGCGCGGCGCCGTCAGGACACCAGAAGGAGAGGTGCCCGGTACGGGCCGGGTCCCCGGGGTCGAAGACCACCGCGCACCGGGCCAGTGCGGTGTCGGGGCCGGCCGTCGTCACTGCCTGGGTCATCGGTCGGGTCGCTCCCCTTGCGTCGCGTGTGTGTTCCACGGGTGCGGGCCGTGCCGTACGGCCCGCGGGTCCTGGTGTGCTGTCAGCGTCCGAGGCTCTGGTAGCGGCGTACCGCCAGCGGGAAGAAGATCGCACAGATGACGGCGGGCCACAGGACTCCGAGAAGAATGGCGTGTTCCGCCGCCCAGGAGCTGCCCTGCCAGCCCGGGTTGCCGAACAGTTCGCGGGTGGCGGTGCCGGTGGCCGACAGCGGGTTCCAGTCGGCGATCGCGGCGAGCCAGCCCGGCATGGTGTCCGGCGAGACGAAGGCGTTGGACAGGAAGCCCAGGGGCCACACCAGGGTCTGTACGGCGGTGACGGCGGCGGTGTCGGTGAAGACGAGACCGAGGTAGATGCCGACCCACAGCAGGGCGAAGCGCAGCAGCAGGAGCAGGCCGACGGCGGCGAGCGCGCGGGAGAACCCTTCGTGGGCACGCCAGCCGACGGCGAGGCCGCACAGGATCATGACGCTCAGGCCGACGACCGAATTGAGCATGTCCGCGATGCTGCGGCCGGTGACGACGGCGGCGGACGAGGTGGGCATGGCCCGGAACCGGTCGGTGACGCCCCGGGCGGTGTCGGTGATCACGGCGAGCATCGTGACCTCGATGCCGAACACCATGGTCATGGCGAACATGCCGGGCACGAGGAACTCGCGGTAGTTGCCGCCGCCGGGTACGTCCATGGCGCCTCCGAAGAGGTAGCCGAACATCAGCACCATCATGATCGGGAAGAGCAGTCCGATGATGACGGGCGCGGGGTTGCGGGCCCAGTGGGCGAGCGAACGCCCGGTGAGCACCCAGGAGTCGGCGAGGGCCCAGCGCAGCGAGCCGCCGTCGCCGGACGTGTTCTGCGGGGTGGTGGTCGCGGTGGTCACACCGTCACCTCTTTCTCGTCCGCGGGGCGCTCCCCGGGCTGCTCTGCCGTCTGCTCCGCGGGCTGTTCGCCGGTCAGGTGCAGGAAGACCTCGTCGAGGGTCGGACGGCGCAGTGCGATGTCCTCGACGTCGATGCCGGAGTCCTGCAGGGCGCGGGCGGCGCCGGTCAGGGCGGCCACCCGGTCGTCGACGGGGCCGCCGACCCGCCGGTTGTCCTCGTCGACGTCGGCGCCGCGTCCGGTGACCGAGGCGAGCACGCCGGCGGCGGTCCCGAGGTCGGCGGCGTGGCGCAGGGTGATGTCGATGCGGTCGCCGCCGATGGCGGACTTGAGCTGGTCGGGGGTGCCCTCGGCGATGACCCGGCCGCCCTCGCCGCGCGGGGAGGCGATCACGGAGACGGAGTCGGCCAACTGGTCGGCCTCGTCCAGGTACTGGGTGGTGAGCAGGACGGTGGTGCCGCCGTCGACGAGAGAGCGCACCGCCTCCCAGACCTCGTTGCGGCTGCGCGGGTCCAGGCCGGTGGTGGGCTCGTCGAGGAAGAGCACGCGGGGGGCCAGGATGAGGCTGGCGGCCAGGTCCAGGCGCCGGCGCATACCGCCCGAGTAGTCCTTGACCTGCTTGTCGCCGGTGTCGGCGAGGCCGAACTGGGCGAGGAGTTCGTCGGCCCGCCGTCCCGCGGCCTGCTTGCCGAGGTGGAACAGGCGGCCGAACATCACGAGGTTCTGGCGCCCGCTGAGCACCTCGTCCACGGCCGCGTACTGGCCGAGGAGCCCGATCCGGGAGCGGACCTGGGCGGCCTGCCGGGTGACGTCGAAGCCGGCGACCTCGGCACGACCGCCGTCCAGCCCGGCGAGCGTGGCGAGGATGCGGACGGCCGTGGTCTTGCCGGCCCCGTTGTGGCCGAGCAGGCCGTGCACGGTACCGGCCGGCACCCGCAGGTCGAATCCGCTCAGGGCGGGGGCGTCACCGTAGCGTTTGCGCACGTCCTCGGCATGGATCGCGTACTCGGATCCCATGGAAGTCCTTCCTCACAGGGCTCGGGGCGGGGGCTGGGGGGCGACCCGTGGGCACACCTTCGCCCCAGCATGCCCGGGCCCGCTCGGCTGTCTCTCGAGTGTCGCTCGAGCCCGGGGGAGGACGTTCCAATCCCGTACCGTTCGCACCCGTTCTGGAGGAAACACCGTGGTCACCTTCGTCAACAGGTTCACCGTCACCGGCCCCGCGGCGGAGTTCGAGCAGCTCTTCGAGCAGACGTCGGCCTTCTTCGTGGCCCAACCCGGCTTCGTCGCACACCGGTTGATGCGGCACGCGGACCAGCCGGGCAGCTATGTGAACGTGGCCGAGTGGCAGGACGCCGAGTCGTTCCGCCGCGCGGTGACGCATCCCGACTTCGCCCCGCACGCGGCGGCGCTGCGCGCCCTGTCGACCAGCGACCCGAACCTGTTCACGACCACCGTGCTGGAGCGGCGCAGCAGTTGAACGCGGGTGCGGGAGAAGGGGGGGGGGGGCGGGGGGCCCCCCCCCCCCCCCGGGGGGGGGGGGGGCCCCCCCGGGGGGGCG
>NZ_JBHYTK010000215.1:0-11106 GCF_042749255.1 Streptomyces sp. NPDC059524
CATTTCCCCGATGGAGATCGCGCACGAAGTGCGCATCTCCAGGGGCGCGGGGAACTGCGCGACCAGCCCCCACCGGCCCGCACCCGGCGACGAGGCCTAGACGTCCAGTTGGTCGGCCACCGCGCGGAGCAGACCCGCGATCTTCTTGCCGGCCGCCTTGTCGGGGTAACGGCCCCGCTCGAGCGCGGGCGTGATGTTCTCGAGGACGGTCGTCAGGTCCTGGACGATGGACGCCAGTTCGTCCGGCTTGCGGCGCTGCGCCGCGGCGACGGACGGCGTCGGGTCGAGGATCGTCACCGAGAGCGCCTGATCACCGCGCTGGCCCGCGACCACCCCGAACTCGACCCGCTGGCCGGGCTTGAGGCTGTCGACGCCGGCGGGCAGGACCGAGGAGTGCACGAAGACGTCGCCGCCGTCGTCGCGGGAGAGAAAGCCGAAGCCCTTCTCGCTGTTGAACCACTTGACTTTGCCGGTAGGCACGTGAAGTCCTCGTCCCCGTACTCGAAGTGCTCGAAATCGCTCTGGACAGCAGTACAGCGGGTCGCGACCGACCCGCCTCCACCAAGACTATGGGTCCCTGTGCGCTGGGAACTACCCTGGCCGGGTGCGTGACAAAACCCAAACCAATTCCCGTTCGAGCCAGTCCGGGCCCGGCGACGGCCTCGTGAAAGCGGGCGGCATCGTCTTCGTCGTCGGCGCGATCGCGACGCTCGTGACGATGGCCCCGCTGTTCCTGCACAGCGACCCGTTCCCGCCCGTCGCCTACGCGGTGTGCATGCTGATGGGCGTCGGCTTCCTGCTGGCCGGTGCCGGGGTCCTGAAGGGCATCGCGGCTCAGCGGCGCGCGGCCCGCTCCGTGTAGCTCTCCAGCCACGCGGGGAACGCGGTGAGGTCGGCGAGCACGACGTCCGCGCCGGCCGCCCGCAGCTCCTCGGCCGAGCAGGGCCCCGTCGTCACGGCGACGGACAGCGCCCCCGCCGTGCGGGCGCCCCGCACGTCGCCGGTGTGGTCGCCCACGTAGACGCTCGCGCCGTGCTCGCGCAGCGCCTCCCCCTTGCCCTCGGCCCACAGGTCGCCGATGACGGCGTCCGCGTCGATGCCGAGGTGCGCGAGGTGCAGCTTGGCGTTGGGCTCGTACTTGGCCGTGACGACGATCGCGCGGCCGCCCGCCGCGTGCACCGCGGCCATCGCCTCGTGCACGCCGGGCATCGGCAGCGTGCCCTCGATGGCGTGTGTGGGATACATCTCACGGTAGAGGTCGGCCATCCCCGCGATCTGCTCGGCCGGGAACCAGTGGGCGAGCTCGTCGACCAGCGGCGGGCCGAGCCGGCTGACGACGAGGTCCGCGTCCACGTACGTGCCGGTCCGCTCCGTCAGGGCGCGCCAGGTGGCGTGGATGCCGGGCCGCGAGTCGATCAGGGTCATGTCGAGGTCGAAGCCGACGACGGGGCCGGTGTGCGCGGGGTTCTCAAGGGCAGCCATGGGGGCCATTGTGCCCGGGCATACGATGAGCCCGGCATCCCATACTTAGCCAAGCCTTACCAATCACACCGTCCGGAGAGAGCCCGCCCATGCCCGTCAGACGCCGCGCCACCCGGGTCGCCGCACTCGTGGCGGCCGCCGCGGCGCTGGCCCTCGCGGTGCTGCTCAGCCTCGCGGTGGGGGCCCGCCCGATCGCGCCGTCCGCCGTGTTCGACGCCCTGCTGCACGGCGGGCACAGCAACGCGGCCGAGGTGGTGCGCGGGCTGCGGCTGCCGCGCACGCTCGTCGGCCTGATGGTCGGCGCGGGCCTCGCGCTGGCCGGCACCGTCCTTCAGGGCATCACCCGCAACCCCATCGCCGACCCCGGCATCCTCGGCATCAGCCAGGGCGCCTCGGTCGGCGTCGTGCTCGCCATCGCCTACCTCGGCATCCACACGCTGACCGGATACGTGTGGTTCGCGTTCGCCGGGGCGGGCATCGCCGCCGTCGCCGTGTACGCGATCGCCTCCAGCGGGCGCGGCGGGGCGACCCCGGTGAAGCTGGCGCTCGGCGGCGCCGCGATCAACGCGCTGCTCGTCTCCGTCACCACCGCGATCCTCACCACGAAGGCCTCCGCGCTGGACGAGTTCCGGTTCTGGCAGGTCGGCTCGCTGTCCGGCCGGGACGCGGAGCTGGTCGGCCAGGTGTGGCCGTTCCTGCTCGTCGGCGCCGTCCTCGTGCTGTCCGTCGCCCGCGGGCTCGACGCGCTGGCGCTCGGCGAGGACGTCGCGAAGGGGCTCGGGCAGCGGGTGGCGACCGTACGGATCGTCGGCGGGCTCGGCGCGACCGTGCTCACCGGTGTCGGTGTGGCCGCGGCCGGGCCGATCGCGTTCATCGGGCTGGCCGTGCCGCACATCGCCCGCGCGCTCGTCGGCTCCGACCACCGCTGGCTGCTGCCCATGGCCGCGCTCGTCGGACCCGTGATGCTGCTGGTCTCCGACACGGTGGGCCGCGTGGTCTTCCCGCCGAGCGAGGTGCCGGCGGGCGTGATGACGGCGCTCATCGGGGTGCCGTTCCTCGTGGCGCTCGTGCGCCGGAAGGCGGTGCCCGCGTGAGCGCGATCGCCGGGGTCCGCCCGGCCGGATACACGGTCGTCCGCGCGGGCCGGGCCCGTTTCCTGCTGCACCGCAGGGCGGCGGTCGTGGCCGTCGTCCTCGCGCTGCTGCTCGCCGCGGGCGCTCTCGCGTACCTGTGCGTGGGCGAGACGTTCACCAGCCCCGTCGAGGTGCTCAAGGTCCTCACCGGGCAGCCGTCGCCGGACGAGCTGGTCGTGGGCACGCTGCGCGAGCCGCGGATGGTCGTCGGCCTGCTCGTCGGGGTCGCGTTCGGCGTCGCGGGCGCGCTGATCCAGACCGTCGCCCGCAACCCGCTCGCCAGCCCCGACATCATCGGCATCAGCCAGGGCGCGAGCGCCGTCACCGTCGCCGCGATGACCTTCGGCCTCACCTCGTACACCGTGCTGCCGTACGTGTCCGTGGCCGGCGGGCTGCTCGCCGCCGCGCTCGTCTACGTGTTCGCGTGGCGCGGCGGACTGCACGCGACGCGCTTCGTGCTCATCGGCATCGGCTTCGCGATCGCCCTGCGCTCGGTCACGACGCTGTTCATGACCAAGGGCGACTACCTCGTCGCCCAGCAGGCGCAGATCTGGATGACCGGCTCGCTCAACGGGCGCGGCTGGGCGGAGGCCGCCCCGCTCGCCTGGACCCTGCTGATCCTCGCCCCCTGCGTGGCGTGGGCGGCGCGCGCCCAGCGGACCGTCTCCATGGACGACGACACCGCGACCGCGCTCGGCGTACGGCTCGGCCGGGTGCGCCTCGGGCTCGTCGCGCTCGGCGTCGTCCTCGCGTCCGTCGCGACCGGCGCCGCCGGGCCCGTCGACTTCGTCGCGCTGCTCGCCCCGCAGATCGCCCGGCGCCTCACCCGCACCGCGCAGATCCCGCTGCTCTGCTCCGGGCTGCTCGGCGCGCTGATCGTCGTCGTCGGCGACCTGCTGGCCCGGCGCCTGTTCTCACCGACCGAACTGCCCGTGGGCGTGCTCACGGCCGCGGTCGGCGCCCCGTACCTGATCTGGCTGATCATCCGCTCCCGTCGTCCCGGAGGCACTTCATGAGCCGGCTCTCGGCCCGCGACCTGACCCTCGCCTACGAGGACCGCACCGTCGTGCACAACCTCGACCTGGCGGTGCCCGACGGGCAGGTCACGGTGATCGTCGGCCCGAACGCGTGCGGCAAGTCGACCACGCTGCGGGCACTCGGCCGGCTCCTCAAGCCGGCCGGCGGCTCCGTCCTCCTCGACGGCAAGGCCCTCGCCGAGCTCCCCACCAAGAAGATCGCCCAGCGGATCGGGCTGCTCCCGCAGAGCCCCGTCGCGCCCGAGGCGATCACCGTCGGGGACCTCGTCTCGCGCGGGCGCCAGCCGCACCAGAGCTGGTGGCAGCAGTGGTCCGAGGCGGACGAGAAGGCCGTCACGGAGGCCATGGAGCGCACGGACGTCGCCGCGCTCGCCGACCGGAACGTCGACGAGCTGTCCGGCGGGCAGCGCCAGCGGGTCTGGATCGCGATGGCGCTGGCCCAGGAGACGGACATCCTGCTCCTGGACGAGCCCACGACGTTCCTGGACATCGCCCACCAGGTGGAGGTCCTGGACCTGGTCCGCCAGCTCAACCACGACCGCGGCCGCACGATCGCCGTCGTCCTGCACGACCTGAACCAGGCGGCCCGCTACGCCGACCACCTCGTCGCCATGAAGTCCGGCCGCATCGTCGCCGAGGGTCCCCCGGCGGAGATCGTCACGGAGTCCCTGGTGAAGGAGGTCTTCGGCCTCACGTGTGTCGTCGTCCCCGACCCGGTCACCGGCTCCCCGCTGGTGGTGCCCGGGACGCCGTGGAGCGCGGCCCTCCCTCTGCGACCCGCCCCGACGAAAGCGGTACCCGGCAACAATTGACCGACCGGCAACGGCGCTGACCCGAAAGGCACCCATGAACGCCTCCCTCACGCACCGCGGCACAGTCATCGGCACCCTCGTCCTCGCCACGGCCCTCGCCGTGTCCTCCTGCACGTCCTCCGACCCGGTGGAGGAGAAGAAGCCGGGCGCGGACCCGAACGGCACCCACACCGTCAAGACCGCGATGGGCCCCGTCAAGGTCAAGAACGCTCCCCGGCGCGTCGTCGTCCTGGACACCGCCGAGCTCGACTCCGCGATCACTCTCGGCGTCACCCCCGTAGGAGCCACCCGCGCCGGCGCCGAGAGCACCTTCCTGTCGTACCTCCCCAAGGCGCGGACGAAGGGCATCACCGAGGTCGGCGAGATCGCCAACGCGAGCCTGGAGAAGATCGCCGGACTCAAGCCCGACCTGATCCTCAGCAGCAAGGTCCGCGACGCCCAGCGCTACCAGCAGCTCAGCGCCATCGCCCCGACCGTCCTCACCGAGTCCACCGGCTACCCCTGGAAGCAGAACTTCCTGGTGCACGCGGACGCCCTCGGCAAGAAGCCCGAGGCCAAGGCCGCCGTCAAGAAGTACGAGGAGCACGTGGCCGCCGTCACGAAGTCCCTGGGCGGCAAGGCGAAGGCGGCCCGCACGGACGTGAACGTCGTCCGCTTCGTCGAGGGCGCCGACATCCGGATCTACGGCAAGCAGAACTACATCGGCACGATCCTCGCCGACCTGGGCCTGGGCCGCCCCGCGATCACCGACAAGGCGAAGGACGGGTTCGCGTACGAGGTGAGCCCCGAGCAGATCGACAAGGCGGACGCGGACGTCGTCTTCACGTCCACGTACGGCAACCCCGGCAAGGCGAAGGTCACGCAGACCACGACGAGCGGCCTGTGGCAGAACCTGAAGGCCGTCAAGAACGGCAAGGTCTTCCAGGTCGACGACGAACTGTGGATCCAGGGCATCGGCTACACCGCGGCGAACCAGATCCTCGGCGAACTCCAGTCCGACCTGGCCGACGTGTCCTAGGGCCTCAGCGCTGCCGCTGGGACCGCCACACCAGGTACAGCGCGGAGGCGATCGCCGCGCCCCGCAGCACCCACGGCCAGGTCTCGCCGAGCGCCGCGCTCATCCGGCCGTCCGCGACGGGCTCGCCCCAGCGGCCGTCGGTCCGGCCCCAGAGCCAGACGATCCCGGCGGCCGCCGAGGCCCCGGGCAGCACGAACACCGCCCACTTCTTCTGGCCCTCGGTCAGCCGCCGTGACAGGAAGACGACTGCCCAGCCGATCAGCAGGACGAGGATGTTGCCGAGGACGGCGCCGACGACGAGGACGAGCGCGGCGAGCATCAGTACGGGGTTGGCGAGGCCCCCCGCGGGCGCCGCGAGCCGAGGCAGACCGCGCCGCTTGCGCGGGGCCGCCTCCTCCGTCTCCTCCTCGGCTTCCGGCTCCTCGTCCTCAACGGGCTTCTTGCGCAGGTCGGGCTGCTTGTCGCCGGGCCTGGGGGGCGGCTTGAGGAGCTCGGGGATCTCTACGCCGCCGACGAACCCGGGCACGCTGTCCGACTCGCCGAGCGGCATCGCGCCGCCCTCGCCGAGCCGCCACCAGTCGGTGTCGCCGCCAGGCGTGCCCAGTTCGTCGGTGCCGGCGAGGTGCGGGGGCGACGGGGCGGGGGCCTCCGGTCCGGGGGCCGGGGTGCGGCGCGGGCGGGGCATCCTGCGGCGCGGGGCGGCCGCGCCGGGCTGCTCGGGGACGGGGCGGGTGAGGGTCTCGGCGGGGTCGGGGGCGGTGCCGTCCTGGGCGCCGGTGACGATGTCGTCGGGGCTGCCGAGGCGGTCGATGATGCGGCGCACCGCGGCCGGGCTGTCGACGGTCACCTTGGCGCGGCGCTTGTCGATCTCGCCGCGCAGCTCCGACACCAGTCGCATTCTCGTCGCCGACGGCAGCTGACGCTGCTGGGCCAGGTCCCCGACCCGGCTCAGATAGTCGAAGACGATCTGATCGCTCTCAATCCCCACGAAGTCCCCTCCGGGGTCCGCACTTTGACGCCCCGACGGTACCGTCCCCCGGCGCCGTTCCCGCAACCCGCGACGGTGGCGCCCCCCGCTCCTCAAACGCCGGAGAGGCTCGATCTTCGGCTCTCCCGCCGTCGTGGCCGGTCGCGCAGTTCCCCGCGCCCCTGAAATGCATGGCGCTGCGCGCCGCATTTCCCTGAGAAGGGTGCGGGGCGCCTGCAGTCGGGGAAGGCGCGGCGAAGCCGCATGCCTTCAGGGGCGCGGGGAACTGCGCGAGAAGCCCCACCGGGCCGCACCCGGCGACGGGACCGCAACCCGTGACGGCGTAGACCCGCGGAGCGACCCGCACCGCTAACGTGGGTCAGATGAGCCCGAACGCGCAGACCCCGGCGACCACCAGTCCCCGCTCCCTCGCGGAAGCGCTGCGCGCCGGGACGGACGAGGACCTGGCCCGCCTGCTGCGCGCCCGCCCCGACCTCCTCGGCCCGGTGCCGAACGACCTGACCCAGCTGGCGACCCGCGCCGGCACCCGCGCCTCCGTCATCCGCGCCCTGGACCGCCTCGACCGCTTCACCCAGCAGGTCGCCCAGGCCCTGGCGATCGCCCCGGACCCGGCCCCGTACACCGCCCTGCACGCCCTGCTGCCCGGCGACGACGCCTCCGCCGCGCTGCCCGGCGCGGTGGCGACCCTGCGCGAGCAGGCCCTGGTGTGGGGCGGCGACGACCAGCTCCGTCTGGTCCGCACGGCCCGCGAACTGCTCGCGCCCAGCGCCCAGCACCCCTCCCCCACCGGCCTCGGCCCGACCGTCGCGGAGGCCACCTCGGGCATGTCGCCGACCCGGTTGCAGGAGATCGTGGCGACGGCCGGGCTGCCCTCGACGCACGACCCGGTGTCGGCGGTGGCGGCGCTGACCGAACTGTTCACGGCGCAGGACCGGATGGGCGCCCTCCTGGACGAGGCCCCGGCCGAGTCCGTCGACGTACTGAACCGGCTGGTGTGGGGCCCGCCGTACGGGCAGGTCACGGCCCGCCCGGCCGCGCACCTGCGCTGGCTCCTCGACCGGGGCCTGCTGCTGCCGACGAGCCCCGGCACGGTCGTGCTGCCGCGCGAGGCGGCGCTGCACCTGCGCGGCGGCCGGGCGCACCGGGTGCTGGAGCCGCTGCCGCCGGAGGTCGCGGCGAAGGCGACGCACCGTCCACAGGTTGTGGACGCGACGGCGGCCGCCGAGGCGTACACGGCGCTCGCGACGGTCGAGGAGCTGCTGAAGGACTGGGACGAGGGCGGCCCGGCGGTGCTGCGCGCCGGCGGACTGAGCGTGCGGGACCTCAAGCGGACGGCCACGGCGCTGGACACGTCGGAGCAGACCGCCGCGTTCTGGGTCGAACTGGCCTACGCGGCGGGCCTGGTGGCGTCCGACGGCGAGGCCGACGAGCGGTACGCGGCGACGCCCGCGCTGGACGAGTGGCTGGAGCTGCCGCCGGCCGAGCGCTGGGTGCCGCTGGCGGCGGCCTGGCTGACGGCGACCCGGACGCCGGGCCTGGTCGGCGGCCGGGACGGCAAGGACCGCACGCTGTCGGCCCTGGGCCCGCACCTGGACCGTTCGGCGGCGCCCGAGGTGCGCCACCGCGTCCTGTCCCTGCTCGCGGACCTGCCGCAGGGCGCGGCCCCCGACCCGGAGTCGGTCGTCGCCCGCCTCGCGTGGGAGCGCCCCTCCCCCGGCGCCCTGGAACTGCGCGGCAATCTGGTCCGCTGGACCCTCGCCGAGGCCGAACTCCTCGGCATCACCGGCCGGGGCGCCCTCTCCACGCACGCCCGCGCCCTGCTCACCCTCGAGGCCGCGGACGGCCCGGGTCACACCCCCCTCACCCCCGCCGAGGCGGCCGTCACCGCCGCGCGGGCCGGGAAGGTGCTGGCCCCGCTGCTGCCGGAGGCGCTCGACCACGTCCTGCTGCAGGCCGACCTGACGGCCGTCGCGCCGGGCCCGCTGGAGCGGCCGCTCGCCGACGCGCTGTCCGTGCTCGCGGACGTCGAGTCGAAGGGCGGAGCCACCGTGTACCGGTTCACGCCGGGGTCGGTGCGGCGGGCGCTCGACGCCGGGCGCACCGCGTCCGACCTGCACGCCTTCCTCGCCGCGCACTCCCGCACCCCGGTCCCGCAGCCGCTCGCGTACCTCATCGACGACGTGGCCCGGCGCCACGGCCACCTGCGGATCGGCGCGGCGAGCGCCTACGTGCGGTGCGACGACGACGCCATGCTCGGCGAGATCCTCGCCGACAAGCGGGCCGCGGGCCTGCGCCTGCGCCGCCTCGCCCCGACCGTGCTCGCCGCGCAGGCCGACCCCGGCACGCTTCTGGAGGGCCTGCGCGCCATGGGCTTCGCGCCCGCCGCCGAGACCCCCGAGGGCGATGTCCTGATCACCCGCGCGCACGCCCGCCGCACCCCGCCCCGTACCGCCCCCGAGCCCGTCCCGGACGGCCCGCCGCTGCCCGACGGCACGCTCCTGGACGCCGCGATCCGCGCCATCCGGGCGGGCGACCGCGCCGCGACGACGCCGCGCAAGTCCGCCCCGGAGCGCCCCGCGGACGGCGAACTGCCCCGCACCGGAGCCGCCGAGACCCTCGCCACGATGCAGGCCGCGGTGATGACCGGCGAGGCCCTGTGGATCGGCTACGTGAACGCGGAGGGCGCCGCCAGCCAGCGCGTCATCGCCCCGATCCGGGTGGAGGGCGGCTTCGTGACCGCGTACGACCACACCGCCGACGAGGTCCGCACGTACCCCCTGCACCGGGTCACGGGCGTGGCCGAGCTTTCCGGGGAATGAGCCGGGTGCGGCACACTGGACGTTTGGCCACACCGGGCCACGCCCTTCCAGAAAGGTGCCGCGCGTGAACGGACCTCTCATCGTCCAGTCGGACAAGACGCTCCTGCTGGAGGTCGACCACGACCAGGCCGACGCCTGCCGTCGTGCGATCGCCCCGTTCGCCGAGCTGGAGCGGGCGCCCGAGCACATCCACACGTACCGGGTGACCCCGCTCGGGCTGTGGAACGCGCGGGCCGCCGGGCACGACGCGGAGCAGGTCGTCGACGCGCTCGTGCAGTTCAGCCGGTACCCGGTGCCGCACGCTCTGCTCGTGGACATCGCCGAGACGATGGACCGCTACGGCCGGCTGACGCTGAGCAAGCACCCCGCGCACGGTCTCGTCCTGACCACCACGGACCGGCCCGTCCTGGAGGAGGTGCTGCGCTCCAAGCGGGTCGCCCCGCTGGTCGGCGAGCGGATCGACCCGGACACGGTCGTGGTGCACCCCTCCGAGCGCGGCCAGATCAAGCAGACCCTGCTGAAGCTGGGCTGGCCGGCCGAGGACCTCGCCGGGTACGTGGACGGCGAGGCGCACCGCATCGACCTCGCCGAGGACGGCTGGGCGCTGCGCCCGTACCAGAAGCAGGCCGTGGAAGGCTTCTGGCACGGCGGCTCCGGTGTCGTCGTGCTCCCCTGCGGCGCCGGGAAGACGCTGGTCGGCGCGGGTGCGATGGCGGAGGCCAAGGCGACGACGCTGATCCTCGTGACGAACACGGTGTCGGCCCGCCAGTGGAAGCACGAGCTGGTGAAGCGGACCTCGCTGACCGAGGACGAGATCGGCGAGTACAGCGGCACGAAGAAGGAGATCCGGCCCGTCACGATCGCGACGTACCAGGTCCTGACGACGAAGCGGAAGGGTGTCTACCCGCACCTGGAGCTGTTCGACTCCCGCGACTGGGGTCTGATCGTCTACGACGAGGTGCACCTGCTGCCCGCGCCGGTCTTCAAGTTCACCGCCGACCTGCAGGCCCGCCGCCGGCTCGGCCTCACCGCGACGCTGGTGCGCGAGGACGGCAAGGAGGCGGACGTCTTCTCCCTCATCGGGCCGAAGCGCTTCGACGCGCCGTGGAAGGAGATCGAGGCGCAGGGCTACATCGCCCCGGCGGACTGCGTCGAGGTCCGGGTGAACCTGACGGACTCCGAGCGGCTCGCCTACGCGACGGCCGAGGCCGAGGAGAAGTACCGCTTCTGCGCGACGACCGCGACGAAGCGGAAGGTGACGGAAGCGCTGGTGAAGAAGTTCGAGGGCCAGCAGATCCTCGTCATCGGCCAGTACATCGACCAGCTCGACGAGCTGGGCGAGCACCTCGACGCCCCGGTCATCAAGGGCGAGACGTCGAACAAGGAGCGCGAGCGGCTCTTCGACGCGTTCCGCAACGGCGAGATCAACGTCCTCGTCGTCTCCAAGGTCGCGAACTTCTCGATCGATCTGCCGGAGGCCACGGTCGCGATCCAGGTGTCGGGCACGTTCGGCTCCCGCCAGGAGGAGGCCCAGCGGCTCGGCCGCGTCCTGCGTCCGAAGGCGGACGGCCACCAGGCGCACTTCTACTCGGTCGTCGCCCGCGACACGATCGACCAGGACTTCGCGGCGCATCGCCAGCGGTTCCTGGCGGAGCAGGGGTACGCGTACCGGATCGTCGACGCGGACGATCTCCTGGCCGGAAAGTAGGCACCCCGCACCTGCTCGGGGGCTTGAGTTCGGCTCTCCCGCCGTCGTGGCTGGTCGCGCAGTTCCCCGCGCCCCTGAAGGCGAACGGCTTCGCCGTTCAGCCTTCATC
>NZ_JBHYTK010000216.1:0-10842 GCF_042749255.1 Streptomyces sp. NPDC059524
GCCCGGAACCACCCCCCCTGTTCCGGGCCGGCCGACCATTTTTCTCCCCCTTCTGCGGCCCGCTCTCTGGGCCCTCCTCTTCGCCGCGCTCACCTGGCAGGTGGCGGCCTCCGGCCCGCTCCTCGGACCCGACGAGCGCCTCGGTGACGCCCTGCGCGCCACGTCCGCGATCCCTTCCGGACCCGCCGAGTTCTTCGCCGACCTGGGCAATCTCCCGGTCGCTCTGCCGGTCCTCGCGGCGGCCCTCGCGTTCGCCACCTGGCGCGCCCGCAGTTGGCGTCCCGCCGCGATCGCCGTCCCTGCCATGGCTCTGGTCCCGGCCCTCGTCGCCCCGCTCCAGTCCCTGATCGCCCGCCCCGGCCCTCCGCCGATGGCCCCCGGGACCGGCTTCTACCCCTCGGGCCACGCGGCGACGGCGGCGGTCGCGTACGGCCTGTGCGCGCTCCTCCTGCGCCCTCACCTCTCCGCACGCCCGCGCCGCGCGCTCCTCGCCGCCTGCGCCGCGCTGAACCTCGCGGTGGGCCTCGGCCTGGTCCGTCAGGGCTATCACTGGCCCCTCGACGTCCTCGGCAGCTGGCTGCTCTCGCTCGCGCTGCTCGACGTCTGCGCGTGGGCGTGGACGCGCGTCCGGGTACGGACCCAGGCCGGCCACCTCTGATTTTCCGATAGCTCAGCGCGGAAACATCTGTTCGACAGAAGTCGAGGGGGAGCCCACGATGGCTGTGCGGTAGCTCGGGGCGTCAGCGCGACACCGGGAGGCGCTGCCGCCGGAGGGAGGCTGACATGTCGAGTGAAGCGACCGAAGTGGTCGTCGTCGGGGCCGGACAGGCCGGGGTGGCCATGAGCGAGCACCTGGGGGCCCACGGCATCCCGCACCTGGTGCTCGAACGGGACCGGATCGCGGAGCGGTGGCGCACCGGGCGGTGGGACTCCCTCGTCGCCAACGGACCCGCGTGGCACGACCGGTTCCCCGGGATGGAGTTCGCGGACGTCGAGCCCGGTGCGTTCGCCGGCAAGGACCAGGTCGCGGAGTACTTCGCCGCGTACGCCGAGAAGATCGGCGCGCCCGTGCGCTGCGGCGTCGAGGTGACCTCGGTGCGGCGGCACGCCGGGCGGCCCGGGTTCCGGGTCGAGACGTCCGCGGGGAGCATCGACGCGCGCTACGTCGTGGCCGCCACCGGCCCGTTCCAGCGGCCGGTTTTCCCGCCGATCGTGCCGGACGACGCCGTCCCCGTGCAGATCCACTCGAACGCGTACCGCAATCCCGGGCAGCTGCCCGAGGGCGCGGTCCTCGTGGTCGGCGCCGGGTCGTCCGGGGTGCAGATCGCCGACGAGCTGCGCCGGTCCGGGCGCCGCGTCTTCCTGTCCGTCGGTCCGCACGACCGTCCGCCGCGCTCGTACCGCGGCCGCGACTTCTGCTGGTGGCTCGGAGTGCTCGGGCTGTGGGACGCGGAGACGCCGCCGCAGGGGGCCGAGCACGTGACCATCGCGGTCAGCGGCGCGCGCGGCGGCCACACCGTGGACTTCCGCACGCTCGCCGCCGAGGGGATCGAGCTCCTCGGCATGACCCAGGCGTACGAGGACGGCGTGCTGAGCATCGCCCCGGACCTCGCCGGGAACATCGCCGCCGGCGACGAGAAGTACCTCGCGCTGCTGCGCGCCGCCGACGCGTACGTGGAGCGCAACGGTCTGGACCTGCCCGAGGAGCCCGGGGCGCACGTCCTCGGCCCGGAGCCGGCCTGTGTGACCGAGCCCCGGGACCGGCTCGACCTGGCCGAGGCCGGGGTCACCTCGATCGTGTGGGCCACCGGGTACACCGCCGACTACGGCTGGCTCCAGGTCGACGCGTTCGACGAGAAGGGCCGGCCCGCGCAGCGGCGCGGCGTGTCCGCCGAGCCCGGTGTGTACTTCCTGGGCCTGCCCTGGCTCTCGCGCCGCGGCTCCAGCTTCATCTGGGGCGTCTGGCACGACGCCCGGCACGTCGCCGATCACATCGCGATCCAGCGCGGCTACCTCGCCCACGACGCCACAGCATCCGTAACCCACCAGGACTGAGGAGCAGTTGATGACCTCCAGCAGCCACGCCGCGCCGATCGTCGCCGGCGGGCACACCCGCGTCCGCCCGTTCAACACCCGTGACACCTATCCCGAGCAGAGCCTCGACAACGACCTGTGCCAGGCGGTCGTCGCCGGGAACACCGTGTACGTGCGCGGGCAGATCGGCCAGAACCTCGACACCAGCGAGTCCGTGGGCATCGGCGACGCCGAGGCCCAGGCCGAGCAGGCCATGGCCAACATCAAGATGCTGCTCGAAGAGTCCGGTGCCCGCATGGAGCACCTGGTCAAGCTGACGATCTACCTCGTCGACCCGCGCTACCGCGAGGCCGTGTACCGCACGGTGGGCCGCTGGACCAAGGGCGTCCACCCCATCTCCACGGGCCTGGTCGTCTCCGCGCTCGCCCGGCCGGAGTGGCTGTGCGAGATCGACGCGATCGCCGTGATCCCGGGTGGTGAGGGCGCGTGACGTTCTCCCTGGTGGTGCGCGACGGCGGACGGTTCGGCATCGCGGTCAGCTCGTCGAGCCCCGCGGTCGCCGCGCGCGTCGCCCATCTGCGGCCGGGCGTCGGCGCGGCCGCGTCGCAGAACGTCACCGACCCCACGCTGGGCCCCGACCTCCTCGACGAACTCGCGGAGCACGGCGACCCGGAGCGCGCCCTGGAAGCGGTCACCGGGCACCCGCGCAACGAGAAGAGCATCCAGTACCGGCAGTTGACGGTCCTCGGCCGCTCCGGTCCCGGCTTCGCCTTCAGCGGTGAGCGGACCCTCGGCACCTACGCGACGGCGACCATGGACGGGGCGGTGGCCGCGGGCAACATGCTCTCCGGGACGCATGTCCCCGGCGTCATGCTGGACGCCTTCGCCGCCGCCGCGGGCGAGCTGGAGGAGCGTCTGGTCGTCGCCATGCGCGCCGCGCTCGACGCCGGCGGCGAGGAGGGGCCCGTGCACTCCGCCGGGCTCGCGGTCGTCGCCGACGCCGGCTGGCGGGTCACCGACCTGCGCGTGGACTGGGCCGAGGACCCGGTCGACCGGCTCGCCGAGCTGGTGGACGTCTGGCTTCCGCAGCGCGACGACTACGTGCGGCGCGGTCTCGACCCGGCGTCGGCTCCGTCGTACGGCGTGCCGGGGGACCTGTGATGCGGCGGCTCAAGGAGGCGTCCCGGGCGGTCGTCGCGGAACACGCGGACGCGCTGATCGCCCTGTCGGAGCGGCTGCACGCCGACCCGGAGACGGCGTGGGAGGAGCACCGGGCGGCGGCCGCCGTGCCCGCGCTCCTGGAGCGCGCCGGCTTCGACGTGACCGCGTCGTACCTGGGGCTCGACACCGCGTTCCACGCCCGGTTCGGCAGCGGCCCGGTGCGGATCGCGCTGTGCGCGGAGTACGACGCGCTGCCCGGCCTGGGCCACGCGTGCGGGCACAACCTCATCGCCGCGAGCGCGGTCGGCGCCGCCCTGGGCCTGGCCGCCGTCGCCGACGAGGCGGGGCTCACCGTCGAGGTGTACGGGACCCCGGCCGAGGAGGGCGGCGGCGGCAAGATCGAGCTGCTCGACCGGGGCGCCTTCCAGGGCGTGGACCTCGCGATGATGGTCCACCCGGCGCCCGTCGACGTGGCCGAGGCCCGGCCCTTCGCGGTCAGTCACTCGAAGATCGCGTACACGGGGAAGTCGGCGCACGCCGCGGCCTACCCCGAGGCGGGGGTCAACGCGGCCGACGGGTTCACCGTCGCCCAGGTCGCGATCGGGCTGCTGCGCCAGCAACTCCCGCCGTCGGCCCGGGTGCACGGCGTCGTCACGCACGCCGGTGACGCGCCGAACGCCATCCCGGAGCGGGCCACGGGCCGCTGGTACGTACGGGCCGAGACGCTCGCCGAGCTCGCGGAGCTCGAACCGCGCGTGATGCGGGCGTTCGAGGCCGGCGCGCTGGCGACCGGCTGCGAGCTGAGCGTCGAGGCGGAGAGCAAGCCGTACGCGGAGTTCCGCGCGGACGAGAGCGCGCTGGCCCACTACCGGGCGAACGCGGTGGCGCTCGGCCGGGAGTTCGCCCCGCCCGGTCAGGCGGCGCGCATGAACCGCGCGTCGACCGACATGGGCAACGTGTCGCAGGTGGTGCCCGCGATCCATCCGTACATCGGCATCGGCTCGCTGCCCGCGACCAACCACCAGCGGGAGTTCGCCGCGCACTGCGTCGGAGGCCTCGCCGAACGGGCGCTGCTCGACGGTGCCATGGCCCTGGCGTGGACGGGCATCGACCGGGCCGCGGGTAGGGTCGCCACGGAAACGGGACACGGGCGCAAGGGTCGGTCATGACATCACCGGTGGGGTTCACCCTCGTTCAGCTGCGCTACTTCCTCGTGGCGGCGGAGCGAGGGTCGATGTCGGAGGCGTCGGCGGAGCTCCACATCGCCCAGTCCGCGGTCTCCGCGGCGATCCACAACCTGGAGAACGACCTGTCGGCGCAGCTGTTCATCCGGCGCCGGGGCAAGGGCCTGACCCTGACCCCGGCCGGGGAGCGACTGCAGCACCAGGCCCGCGAACTCCTCGCCCGCGCACGGGAGATGGAGCGGGAGGCCCGGGGCGAGGGGGACGCGCTCACCGGCCCGGTGACGGTCGGCTGCTTCGTGACGCTGGCCCCGCACTACGTGCCCCGCCTGTTCACCGAGTGCACCCGGCGCCATCCGGGCATCGAGGTGAACGTGGTGGAGGGCGAGACCGACCAGCTCGTCGAGGCGCTGAAGGCGGGCCGGGTCGACTTCGCGCTCGCCTACGGCCTGGGCCTCGCGACCGAGCCGGAGCTGCACGGCGAGACCGTCGCGCGGGCCCCCGCGTACGCGGTCGTCGCGGCGGACCACCCGCTGGCCGGGCGGGGCCCGGTGCAGTTGGCGGAGCTGGCCGCGGAGCCCCTGGTGCTGCTCGACCTGCCGCACAGCCGCGACTACTTCCGCTCGCTGCTCGCCGCGGCCGGCGTCTCCCCCGACGTGCGCTACCGCACCCAGAGCTACGAGACGGTCCGCTCGCTGGTCGCCCGCGGGCTCGGCTTCTCGCTGCTCAACCAGCGGCTGCCGATCACGCAGACCTACGGCGGCGGCGAGGTCGCCGAGCTGGAGCTGCGCGATCCGGGGCCGCCGCTCGACGTGCGGATCGCGTCGGTGAAGGGCGTGACGCAGACGGCCCGGGCCCGCGCGGTGCGGGACGTGTTGCGGGACATCGCGCGCGGCGCCGGCGCGGCCTGAACCGGCGTTCAAAGACGGCTCAGAGCGCGGCGCAGCCCGTGATCGCCCGTGCGTGGGCCAGGATCAGCGCGCGGGCGCTCTCGGGCCGCACCGCCGCGTTGTGGCTGATGATGTGCAGTCCGTACCCGTCCTCCATCGCGACGAGCCCGTGGGCGAGGTCGCGGGCGCTCGCGCCGAGGGTGAACGCGCCGGTGGCGGCGCCGACTTCGAGCGCCGTGGTGTAGAGCGCGACCTCGCGGGCGTAGAGCGAGGTCATGAGTTCGGCGTGGCCGGGGCTGCGGCCGGCGCGCCGGTGCAGCTCGTAGAGGAGTCCGTGCACGGCGTTCTCCGTGCTGTCCGGCAGGCCGCTGGCGACCAGCGCCCGCAGGCGGGCCACGGCGTCGCCGGCCGGGGCGTCCTCGTAGGCCTGCTGGCGTGAGGCCAGGAAGCTCTCCACGGCGCCGCGGTGCACCTCGAGGACGAGGTCGTCGAGCTCGGGGTAGTAGTACAGCACCGAGCCCTGCGAGACGCCCGCCTCGTCGGCGATGTCCTTGATCCGCAGGCCCTCGAGTCCGCGCTGCGCGATGGCCCGTCCCGCCGCGGTGACGAGTGCCTCTCTGCGTGCCGTCTGGTTCCTCGGCCTGCCCACTTTCCCCATGGCGGGGATTCTCTGCCACTCGGACCAATTTCTGCAAGAAGAGTCCGCCGGGAGCATTGACGGGTGCCTCGGCAATTGTTTGAATCTCAGCTCAAAGAACGATGCGACCTGTCGAGCACAGCCCGATGCGCACAGATCCCGGGGGTCCCCCGCGGAGCCGGGCCCCTGCCTCACCTGTCCTCAGCTCTCCTCAGCTCTCCTCAGCTCACTTCTCCTCTCTCTCTTCTCCTCACCTCGCCTCACCTCGTAAGCGAAGGCCACACCATGACGACGTACTCGCACTGGCGGCAGCGCGCCGCCGAGCTCGTGCCGCGCACGCGCCTGTTCATCGACGGAGCCTGGAGCGACCCCACGGGTGACACCGGGTACGTCCCGACCGTGAACCCGGCGACCGGCAAGACCGTCGCCGAGGTCGCCGCCGCCTCCGCGGCGGACGTGGACCGGGCGGTGGCCGCGGCGCGGACCTCGTTCGAGGACGGCCGCTGGTCGCGCACCGCTCCGGCGGAGCGCCGGCGCGTCCTGCTCGCCCTGTCCCGGCTGATCGAGGAGAACGCCGAGGAGCTCGCCCTGTGCGACACCCTCGACATGGGCAAGCCGATCGCCGAGTCGTACGGCACGGACGTGCCCGGCGCCGCCGGTGTCCTCGCCTGGTACGCCGAGGCCGTCGACAAGCTCTACGACGAGGTCGCCCCGGCGCCGCCCGGGAACCTGGCGCTGGTCCGCCGGGCCCCGCTCGGCGTGGTCGGCGCGGTCGTGCCGTGGAACTTCCCGCTGGACATCGCCGTCTGGAAGCTGGCGCCCGCCCTGGCCGCCGGCAACAGCGTGGTCCTCAAGCCCGCCGAGCAGTCGCCCCTGTCGGCCCTGCGCCTGGCCGAGCTGGCCGCCGAGGCGGGACTGCCCGACGGTGTGCTCAACGTGGTGCCGGGCCCCGGCGAGGTGACCGGCCGCGCGCTCGGGCTGCACCCGGACGTGGACACCCTCGTCTTCACCGGCTCCACGGCCGTCGCCAAGCGCTTCCTCGGCTACGCCGCCGAGTCGAACATGAAGCAGGTCTGGCCGGAGGCCGGCGGCAAGAGCCCGAACGTCGTCTTCGCGGACGCCGACCTCGCGGCCGCCGCCGAGCGCGCCGCCTGGGGCTTCCTCTACAACACCGGGCAGGTCTGCTCCGCCAACACCCGCCTGCTGGTGGAGGCCTCGGTCGCCGAGGAGTTCACCGCCAGGGTGGCCGAGCACGCGCGCGGCTGGCTGCCCGGCGACCCCCTGGACCCGGCCACCCGGCTCGGCCCGCTCGTCGACGAGGCGCAGGCCGAACGGATCGTCGCGGCGGTCACGGCCTCGGGCGGCACCGTCGTGTGCGGCGGCACCCGCCCCGACCGCGAGGGCGCCTACGTCGACCCGACGGTCGTCACCGGCCTCGCCGCGGACGCCCCGCTGGTCCGCGACGAGTTGTTCGGCCCCGTCCTCACCGTGCTGCCCTTCCGCGACGAGGCCGAGGCGGTCCGCCTCGCCAACGACTCCGTGTACGGGCTCGCGGCCAGCGTGTGGACCCGCGACCTCGCCCGCGCGCACCGCGTCTCCGACGCCCTCACCGCCGGCACCGTCTCGGTGAACACCGTGGACGCGCTCAGCCCGTTCACCCCGTTCGGCGGCTTCAAGCAGTCCGGCCACGGACGCGACCTCTCGCTGCACTCCTTCGACAAGTACACCGGCCGGAAGACCACCTGGATCGCCTACGGCTGACCGGCGCACCGCCGCCCGGCCGACGCCCCGACCACTCTCCAGCCACGCCCACGAGCAACAAGGGAGCACCACCGCCATGACCCACGACGCAGCCGAACTCGCCCGCCTCGACCGGGCGCACATCATCCACCCGTACCTGCCGGGCAGCGCGACCGAGCGCGTCGTCATGACCGAGGGCTCCGGCTGCCGGCTGACCGACTCCGAGGGCCGCGGCTACCTCGACGCGACCGGCGGCCTGTGGCTCGCCCAGGTCGGTCACGGCCGCGAGGACCTGGCGGACGTCGCCCACGAGCAGATGAAGAAGCTGGAGTACTTCACCAGCTTCTGGGAGTTCTCCAACGACCGCGCCATCGCGCTCGCCGCCCGCCTCGCCGAGATCGCGCCCGACCCGCTCAACCACGTGTACTTCACGTCGGGCGGCTCCGAGGGCAACGAGGCGGCCATCAAGATGGCCCGCTACTACCACCACCGGCGCGGCGACACCGACCGCACCTGGATCCTCGCGCGCAGCAAGGCGTACCACGGCATCGGCTACGGCGGCGGCTCCGCGACCGGCTTCCCGCTGTACCACGAGGGCTTCGCCCCGATGATGCCGCACGTCAGCCACCTCACCCCGCCGTGGCCCTACCGCTCGGACCTGTACGGCGGCGAGGCCTCCACGCCGGAGCAGGTCACGGACTTCCTGATCCGCGAACTGGAGGAGCGGATCGCGGAGATCGGCCCCGACAAGATCGCGGCCATGATCGGCGAGCCCATCATGGGCGTCGGCGGCATGCTCGTGCCGCCGGCCGACTACTGGCCGCGGGTGCGCGAGGTCCTGGACCGGCACGGCATCCTGCTGATCTTCGACGAGGTCGTCACGGCGTACGGGCGCGTGGGCCAGTGGTTCGCCGCCCAGCACTTCGGTGTCACGCCCGACATCATCGTCACCGCCAAGGGCATCACCTCCGGCTACGTGCCGCTGGGCGCCCTGCTCGTCGCGGACCAGGTCGCCGAGGTGCTGCTGCGCGACCACGGCTTCCCGATGGGCTACACGTACAACGGCCACCCGGTCGCCACGGCGGTCGCCCTCGCGAACCTGGACATCATCGAGAAGGAGGGCCTGCTGGGCCGCGCCACCAGCATGGGCGCCTTCCTGCACGCCGAACTCCAGGCGCAGCTGGGCGATCTGCCGATCGTCGGCGAGATCCGCTCCGTCGGCATGATGCTCGCCGTCGAGCTGGTCGAGGACCGCGAGACGCGCGTGCCACTGCCGCTCGACCCGGCCAACATGCCGCACGACGTGATCCGCCGCGAGACCGGTGTCATCGTCCGCGACTCCGCGCACAGCCTGGTGCTGTCGCCGCCGCTGATCATGACCGAGGCCGAGGCCAAGGAGGCGGCGTCCGCGCTGCGCGGCGTGCTGGAGCGCACCGCGCCCACGGGCGAGATCCGCGGGGCCTGACCCCCGCCCGGGAGGCCCGGTCCCCGCCGGGCCTCCCCGTCCCCGCCTCACCCGACACGGATCCCACCCCGTCGCCGCGGCCCTCCGCCGCCCCCCGCAGTCCCGCAGTCCCCTCTACCCCGCCAAGGAACTGCCCGTGTCCTCCAACCTCTCCCCCGCCGCCCCGCACGCAGCCGACGAGGCGCCGGACGCCCCGCCCGGGCTGCGGCGCAGCCTCAAGCGCTTCGACATCACCGCCATGGCCATCGCCGCGGTCATCTCCTTCGACACCGTCGGGCAGATCGCCACCGGCGGCGGCGAGGCGGTCACCTGGACCGCGGCGCTCGCCCTGTTCTTCCTGATCCCCTACGCCCTGCTGTTCGCCGAGACCGGCGCCGCGTTCCCGCAGGAGGGCGGCCCGTACGTCTGGGTGAAGCTGGCGCTGGGCCGCCCGGCGGCCGCCCTCACCACCCTCTTCTACTGGGTCACCAACCCGATCTGGCTGGGCGGTTCACTGGTCTTCCTCGCCGCCGAGACGTGGGACGGGTTCGTCTTCCACCTCGGCTCGGGCACCGTCGCCGACTACGTCTTCAAGCTGCTGTTCGTGTGGGCCGCGATCCTCACCGCCGTCGTGTCGCTGAGCCGCGGCAAGTGGATCACCACCGTCGGCGCCCTCGTGAAGGTGCTGTCCCTCGGCCTGTTCACGCTCACCGCCACGCTCTACGGCATCGAGCACGGCTTCCACGGACTGACCGAGGCCCACTTCAGCCCGACCGCGGCCGGCTTCCTGGCCCTCGTGCCGATCCTGCTGTTCGCGTACGTCGGCTTCGAGGCGCCCAACGCCGCCGGTGAGGAGATGCACGACCCGCAGAAGGACGTGCCCGCCGCGCTCGGCCGCTCCGCCACCGTCGCGGCCGCCTGCTACCTGCTGCCCGTGCTCGCGCTGCTCGCCGTCGTCCCCGTCAAGCAGGTCACCGGCATCGGCGGCTTCATGGAGGGCGCGCGGCTCGTCTTCGACGTCTACGGACCGGCCGCCGGGCCCCTGTTGACGGCCACCGCCGTGATGTTCGTCTTCGCCCTCCTGACGCAGGGCAGCGCCTGGATGATCGTCAGCGACCGCATGCAGGCGATGGCGGCGGCCGACGGAGGCTTCTTCACGCGTAAGCTCGGCGCCTTCCACCCGAAGCTGGGCACGCCGGTCCGCACCAACCTGCTCTCCGGTGCGGTGGCCACGCTGTTCATGCTCACCGCGATGCAGCTCGCCGACGGGGACGCCGGCGCCGTCTTCGCCGTGGTGCTCACCGTCGCGGTCACGACGCTGCTGCTGTCGTACCTCGTCGTCGTGCCCGCCCTCGTCCTGCTCCGGCTGCGCCGGCCCGAGGTGGAACGGCCCTACCGGGTGCCGTTCGGCGACCGGGGCTTCCTCGCCTGTGCCGGCCTCGTGTACGCGTGGATCCTCGTCGGCTCCTGGTCGGCGCTGTTCCCCGGCGTCCTCGAAGGCGTCTTCGGCATCGAGTACGACTTCATGGACTCGTGGGGCGTCTCCCGGCTCTCCTTCGAGTCGTTCACGCTGGGCACGGTGGGCTTGCTCCTGGTCGTGGGCACGATCGGCGTACGCGTGGCGCGCCGCGAATCAGCGCCCGCGTAGCGCCGCCCCCGCCGCCCCGGGTTCAGCCCAGGGTGGCGCCCCGGGCCCCGCTGCCCGCGTCCCGCGGGGCGCCCGGGGCCGGGGCCCCCCGCGGGGGGGCCCCCCCC
>NZ_JBHYTK010000217.1:0-10688 GCF_042749255.1 Streptomyces sp. NPDC059524
GGCCTGATCCACAGGCCCGGTTCCGCCGACTGCCGGCCGGGGTCCACTTCGCGACCCGGCAGGTGTACTGGTCCCGCCACGTGCCGCTCGACGGGCACCTGGCGAACCTGAGCAGCTTCTCCGACTTCCTCGTCCTCGGCGAGGAGCGCACGACCGCGTTCCTGGCGGCCGAACGCGCCCTGCTGGCCGAGGTGTTCCCCTCGGGCACCGTCGAGGAGCGCTACGTCGTCAGCCTCGCCGTCGCCCGGCCGTGACGGGTCAGCCGGCCTTCTCCACGAAGTCGGTCGTGTAGGTCTTCTTCAGGTCGATCGTGGCGTCCTTCAGGTTCGGGTTGAAGGACTTCAGGACGCGCTGGACCGTCGCGGGGCCGTCGGCCGGCATGCGGCCGTCCTTCGTGAACATGGGCAGCGTGCTCTCGATGGCCTGCGCGTAGAGGCCCTCGCCGCCCTGCGCGTAGTCACTCGGCATCTTCGCGGCGATCTCTTTCGCACTGTGCGTGGACATCCACTTGAGGGTGCGGACGAACGCGTCGGTGAGCTTCTGGACCGTGTCCTTGTGGCCGTTCACCCAGTCCGTGTTCATGTAGAGGCTGGAGGACGGGTACAGGCCGCCGAGGGCCTGCTTCGAGCCCTCGGGGGTGCGCATGTCGACGAGGACCTTGCCGAGCTTCTTGTCGAGGATCTGCGCGACGGTCGGGTCGGTGGTCATGCCGCCGTCGATGGAACCCTTCTGCAGCGCGGAGATGAAGGTCTGGCCCGCGCCGACCGCGACGTTCGTGAACTGGTCGACGGCCACCCCGTCGTGGACGCCGAGGTACTTGGTGAGGAAGTCGGTGGAGGAGCCGAGGCCGGTGACGCCGAGCTTCTTGCCCTTGAAGTCCTTCGGCGACTTCAGGTCGCCCGCCGCCTTGTTGGACACGATCTCGACCTCGCCGGGCGTCTGGGCGAGCTGCACGACGGACTCGACCGACTTGCCCTTCGTCTGGAGGTCGAGGGTGTGGTCGTAGAAGCCGACGACGCCCTGGACGTTCCCGGCGACGAGGGAGGTGGTGGCGTCGATGCCGGCGGGCTCGCTCAGGAGCTCCACGTTCACGCCCTCGTCCTTGAAGTAGCCGAGGCGCTGGGACAGCATCGCGGGAAGGTAGATGACCTTGTCGATGCCGCCGACCATGATCTTGACCTTGTCGCCCTTGCCGCCGCCCCCGCCCTCGGTGGCCTTGGAGGAGACCTCGTCGGCGCAGCCGCTGAGCGCGGCGAGCGCGACGAGGGCCGCGGTGGCGGCGGTGAGGCGGACGGTGAGCTTCTTGCGGGACATGGGCGCTCCTGAGGAAGGGGGGAGGGTGCGGGAGGTCAACGGGCTTCCGTGGCGGCCGGCTTCCAGCGGAACAGCTTGTTCTCGAGGAAGGTGAGCAGCGCTTCGGCGAGCAGGGCGACGACGGCGAGGATGACCATGGCCGCGTAGACGCCGGCGGAGTTGAAGGTGCCCTGGGAGGCGGAGACGAGCAGGCCGATGCCCTTGGTGGCGCCGATGTACTCGCCGACGATCGCCCCGATCAGGGCGAAGCCGAAGCTGACGTGGAGGCTGGTGAAGATCCACGAGGTGGCGGCGGGGATGACGACCTGGAAGGTGACCTGACGGTCGCGGGCACCGAGGATGCGGGCGTTGTCGATGAGGTGGCGGTCGACCTCGCGGGCGCCCTGGAAGGCGTTGAAGAAGACGGGGAAGAAGACCAGGACGACGGCGGAGGCGACCTTCGAGGCGGGGCCGAGGCCGAACCAGATGAGGAAGATCGGCGCGAGGACGATCCGGGGCAGCGCGTTGAGGACCTTGATGTACGGGCCCATGACGTCGGCCAGGAAACGGACACGGCCGAGCGCGATGCCGAGCACGACCCCGACGACGACGCCCACGACCCAGCCGAGCAGGGCTTCGTAGAGCGTGTACCAGATCTGTTCGAGCAGGGAGCCCTGCGGGGTTCCGTGCAGCGCCCACTGCTGGATCTGGTCCCAGATCTTCGAGGGCATCGAGAAGTTGAACGGGTCGATGATCCCGGCGCGGGAGAACCACTCCCAGACGCCGAGGACGAACACGAGGACGGCGGCGCGGGCGAGGAGGACGACGGCGCGGCGGCGGCGCGCGGCGCGGGCGCGTTCGGCGGTGCGGGCGGACACCGGGACGTCCGTCTTCGCGAGGGGGGCGGCGCTCGCGGTGGTGTCAGGCGACATGCTGGGCGCCCCTTTCGCGGGTGATGCGGACTTCCTCGCCGAGCGAGGACCAGATCTCGCGGTAGATCTCGACGAAGCGGGGTTCCAGGCGGATCGACTCGACGCGGCGCGGGCGCGGCAGGTCGACGGTGAAGACCTCCTTGACGGTGGCGGGGCCCGCGGTCATGACGACGACCTTGTCGGCGAGGGCGATGGACTCCTCCAGGTCGTGGGTGACGAAGACGACGGAGGATCCGGTGCCGGCCCACAGCTCCATGAGCTCGTCCGACATGAGGGCGCGGGTCTGGACGTCGAGCGCGGAGAACGGCTCGTCCATGAGGAGGATCGACGGGTCGTTGACGAACGTGGCGGCGAGGGCGACGCGTTTGCGCTGGCCGCCGGAGAGCTGGTGCGGGTAGCGGTCCTCGAAGTCGGTCAGGCCGACGCGGGCCAGCCAGGCGCGGGCCCGCTCCCTGGCCTCCGCCTTGGGGACGCCGCGGAAGCGGGGTCCGGCCATGACGTTGGACAGGACGGTCCGCCACGGGAAGGTGGCGTCCTGCTGGAAGACGAAGCCGACCCGCTCGTCGATGCCGCGCACCGGGGTGCCGGAGAGCATCACCTCGCCGTCGGTCGGCTCCTCGAGGCCGCTGACGAGGGTGAGGGTGGTCGACTTGCCGCAGCCGGTGGGGCCGACGACGGCGACGAACTCGCCCTGCTGGACGGTCAGGTCGAGGTCGTGGACGGCGGTGTGGGAGGCGCCGGAGGGGGTGCGGAAGGCCTTGCGCACCCCGCGCAGTTCGATGGCCGGACTGGAAGTCATGCCGCGGAACCTAGGAAGGGCCGGAGCGCGGCGGAAGTTTTCTCCGGCAACCGCGGATTGTGCGCGTAAAAGGGATTCTGCTCATTGTGCCGACGGCCTCGGCGCCGGGTCCCGCCGGAACTCTTCCCAGGTCAGACCGGGCCGGTTACGGTGCGGGCACCCTCGCGCAACGTCTGGTCGCGCGGGGAAGTTCCCGAAGGCAGGTGTCAGAAGTGGCCCGCTTGCGCATCGGCTGGCCGAGGCAGGTGTTCGCCCAGGTCCTCATCGCCCAGCTCCTCATCACGACCGGGGTGCTGCTGCTCCTCACCGGCCTGTTCCTGCAGCCGCTGCGGACCCAGCTCGACGACCAGGCCGAGCACCAGGCGCTCGCCGTCGCGCAGACCACGGCCGCCGATCCGCAGATCGCGGAGGGGCTGCTGACGACGCGGGCCGACGCCGGCGGGCCGGTGCAGCGGCAGGCGGAGCGGACCCGGCGGGCCACCGGTGCCCTGTACGTCGTGGTGATGGACCGGCGCGGGATCCGCTGGTCGCACACGGACGCGCGGGAGGTCGGCCACCGGGTCTCGACGGACCCCTCGATCCCGCTGCACGGGCATGTCGTGCTCCAGGTCGACCGGGGCACGCTGGGGCGCTCGGCGCGGGCGAAGGTGCCGCTGCGGGACGCGACGGGTGACGTGATCGGGGCGGTGTCGGTGGGCATCGCCTACTCCGGGGTGCAGGACCGGCTGCTGTCGGCGCTGCCCGGGCTGCTGCGGTACGCGGGGACGGCGCTGGCCGTCGGGGCCTGCGCCGCGTTCCTCGTGGCCCGCACCCTGCGCAAGCGCACGCACGGGGTGTCCGTCGCCGACATCTCCGCGCTGCTCTGCGAACGGGAGGCGATGCTGCACGCCGTGCGCGAGGGCGTCATCGCGCTGGACGGGCGCGGGCGGGTGCGGCTCGTGAACGACGAGGCCGCGCGGCTGCTCGCGCTGGAGGACGGGGCGGAGGGGCGGGGCCTGGACGAGGTGCTCCCGCCGGGCCGCTCTCGCGACGTGATCGCCGGGGAGGTGACGGGGCGGGACCTGCTCACGGTGCGCGAGAACCGGGTGCTCATCGCGAACCGGATGCCGACCCCCGACGGCGGCGCCGTCGTCACGCTCAGGGACCGCACCGAGGTGGAGCTCCTGGGCCGCGAACTCGACTCCATCAAGGGCCTGTTGGACGCCCTGCGCGCCCAGGACCACGAGCACGCCAACCGGCTGCACACCGTCCTCGGCTTCCTCGAACTCGACCTGACCGAACGGGCCCGCAGCTACGTCGCCGGGCTCACCCGGGCGCGGCGCGCCTGCGCCGAGGAGTTCGCGGAGCGGGTACGGATGCCGATGGTGTCGGCGCTGCTCGTCGGCAAGTCGGCGATCGCCTCGGAGCGGGGCGTGACCCTGCGCCTGTCCGACCGCACGCACCTCCCGACCGGGCTGATCGACGCGCGGGACGTCGTGACCGTGCTCGGCAATCTCATCGACAACGCGCTGGACGTGGTCGGCGGCGGGCGCGCCGCGCGGCCCGTCGTGGAGGTGGAGGCGTTCGTGGAACGGGACACGGTCGTCGTACGGGTCAGCGACAACGGGCCCGGCGTGCCCGTGGAGTTGCGGGACACGATCTTCCAGGAGGGCTGGAGCACCAAGGAGTCCCCCGCGCACCGCGGGCGCGGGCTCGGCCTCGCCATGGTGCGCAGTCTCGCCGAGCGTTACGGCGGCACCGCGCGCATCGCCGCGCGGGCCGGCGGCGGCGCCGTCTTCACGGTCACCTTCCCCGACATCGTGTCCCGGCCCGCGCCGGCCACCCCGCACCCGTCCGTCCTGGCTGGAGAACCCTCATGATCGATGTCCTGGTGGTGGACGACGACTTCCACGTCGCGGAGATCAACGCCGCCTACGTGGAGAAGACCCCCGGCTTCCGCGTCGCGGGCACCGCCCACACGGCCCTCCAGACCATGCGCCTGCTCGAGTCCCGCGAGGTCGACCTGCTCCTGCTCGACCACTACCTGCCCGACCGCACCGGCCTGGACCTCGTGCGGGCGCTGCGCCGGCAGGGGGTGCGCAGCGACGTCATCATGGTCACGGCCGCGCAGGACGTCGAGGTCGTGGAGGCGGCGCTGCGCTACGGCGTCCTGCACTACCTGGTCAAGCCGTTCACGTTCGACGGCCTGCGCTCCCGCCTGGAGAGCTACGTCGAACTGCGCCGCTCCCTGCGGGACGCGGGCGGCCGCACGGCGCCGGGCCAGCAACGCATCGACCGCATCTTCGGCGCGGTCCGCACCCCGCCGGGCGGCGCCACGCCCCCGGCGAAGGGCTGGTCGGGCCCCACGGCGGACCTGATCTACCAGGTCATCGCCCGCTCCGAGACCCCGCTCTCGGCCCAGGAGGTCGCCTTCCGCGCGGGCCTCAGCCGCTCCACGGCCCAGCGCTACCTCCGCCACCTCCAGGACACCGGCACCCTCCGGCTGACCCTCCGCTACGGCGACGCGGGCCGCCCGGAGCACCGGTACGGGGCGAGCGGGGGGTGAGGTGTCAGGATTTCGGGGCGCGGTGGAGCTGGATCTCTCGGTTGACGAAGAGGTGGACGTAGCCGCAGCGCCAGCAGATCAGGCCCGTCGCGGTCTCGTCGGCCCAGGCCAGGTTGAAGAGTTCGCCGCCCGTGCTGTTCAGTTTCACGCCGCGCTCGCGGAACAGGTCGCTCTTGCAGACCTGGCAGGTGATCCACATCTCGCCCAGTGAGGCGCGTACGGGCTTGGCCATGGTCGTTCCCCCCGTCGTCCGGTCCAGCGATCATGCATCGGGCCCGCGTGCCGGTGAAGGAACTTGAGCAACTCCTGAGCTACCGGGGCGGGAAGCGGAACGGGACGCCGAGATGCGTGGCCAGGGCCTGGCCGGCCTCGGTGGCGCGGGGGCCCGGGTTCTCGTGGATCAGGGCGAGGGAGGCCTCGCCGGACGGGGAGTCGAGGATCGCGACGAGTTCCACGAACCAGTCGTGGACCGTGTCGCCGTCCCAGACGGCCTCGATCGCGACGACCCGGCCGGGGTGCGCGGCGGCGCGGGCCGTGAGGGCGGGGACGTCGAGGGGGTCGGGGCGCCGGCGCTCGACGCGGTCGCCGAGCGTCTCGTAGCGGGCGGCGACCACGTCCTGGGCGGCGTTCAGACCGAGCCCCTCGTGGCGCAGGGCCTCCCAGAGGGTGCGGACCGCGAACAGGAAGCGGTCGCGGAGCACATCGGCGTCGACCGCGCGCCGGGTCGCTTCGTCGGCGCGGGCCCACCAGCCTGCGGGGTCCGGTGGGCCTGCGTCGTCGTTCATGCCGCCGATCTTGTCATGACCGGGCGGCGGTCAGACAGCCGTGCCGTAGACCCCCATCTCGTAGATCGAGTAACCCCAGGTCGAGTTCCGCTCGACACCCTGCATGCGGACGTACGAGGCGGCCTCTGCGCCGGTGAGGCGGACGACGTCGGTGCCGCAGGCGGCCGGGGTGCGGGTGGCGGCGGTGGTCCAGTGGACGCCGTCGGCCGAGGTCTCGATGCGGTACTCGGTGGCGCAGGCACTCTCCCAGGCGAGGGTCACCGCGGCGACCTTCGTGGGGGCGGCGAGCTTGATCTGCACCCAGGAGTCGTCGGCGTATCCGGAGGCCCAACGGGTCTGGTTCGAGCCGTCGTTGACGTTGGCGGCCTTGAGGCGGTCGAGGTTCTGCTCGACGCTGGAGGCGGTGGCGGTGCCCTTGAGCGCGAGGTTCTCGGAGCCGTCCGCGGAGCCCCACAGCTCGATCACCATGTCGGCCTGGACGAGGAACGTGTCGAGGACGCCGTCGGCGACCTTCACGGGCGCCTTGCCCCAGGTGTTGCGGGCGGGGTCGACCTTGACCGCGGCGGCCTGCTCCTGCAGCTCCCGGGCCTGGCCCAGCAGGGTCCTTGCGCGGTCCTCGTCGCCGTCGACGCGCGCGGCGAGCGCGTCCAGCATGGTGACGGTGGCCTTGCCCCACAGTGCGGTCGCGTCGAGCCAGGGCCCCGCGTCGGTCACGAACCCGGCCTGCACGGAACCGGCGCGGATGCGCGCGGGCGCCGCAGCGATCTCCTGCGCGTAGGTCCGCAGCCCGGCGACGGCCGCGTCCCGCTCCCCCGCCTTCCAGCGGGTCCAGAACTGG
The DNA here is from genome assembly GCF_042749255.1 of Streptomyces sp. NPDC059524. NCBI lineage: Bacteria > Bacillati > Actinomycetota > Actinomycetes > Kitasatosporales > Streptomycetaceae > Streptomyces > Streptomyces sp. NPDC059524. Next base: position 7,193 of record NZ_JBHYTK010000217.1, read on the forward strand.
TCGATGCGGGCATCGAGTTGGGGCGCCTGCTCCTGCCAGGGCTTCGGCCCGAAGGTGGGCGCGAGGTGCTCCAGGTCGGAGAAGACCCGCAGTGCGCCGGCCGCCTCGCGGTCACCGCCCGCGAGGTAGTCCATGGCCTGCTTCCAGGTGGCGTCCGCGTCGTAGGCGCGGTCGTTCCAGGCGAAGGAGGCGGAGCCGAAGACGGCGACCTTGCTGGCGTAGGGCTGGTTCATCGGGTTGGCGACGATGCCGCTCAGGTGCTCGGACAGGCCCGCCTCGCGCTTGTCGTACGGGGCGAGCAGCAGCCGGCCGCTGGTCTGGCCGTAGTCGTTGACCGGGTAGTTGTCCCACACGAAGACCTTGCGGCCGAAGAGCTGGGAGGCGGCGTCGGCCTGCGCGTTCGTGATGGACGGCGGGACGACGTCGGTGCCGGTCCACATGACGACGACGGCCGGGTCGAGCGTGGCGCGCATCGTCTGCTTGTACGCGGTGTCGGTGAGGTCGCCGTACTCGGTGGGCACCATCTGGAGCGGGTGCGCGCCCTCGTGCGTGGCGACGAAGTTCTTCTGGACGTCGTTGAGGAGGTCGACCTGGGCCTTGGCGGCGGCGGCGCGGCCGGGCGCTCCGTACGCGGTCTGGTCGCCCGCGCAGTTCCACTTGGTGTAGCTGATGTCGTCGAGCGGGATGGAGAAGGCCCGCACGCCGAGGTCGTAGACGGCCTGGAGCTTCTTCTTCAGGGCGGCGCGGTCGGCCGGGTCCGAGTAACAGATGGAGCCGCCCGGTGAGACGGCGAAGGTGAAGCGGACGTGGTTGGCGTCGGCGCGCTTCACGAGGGTGCCCAGCTCGGTGACCTTGTCGGCCGGGTACGGGTCGCGCCACTTGTCGCGGTGGTAGGGGTCGTCCTTGGGCGCGTAGACGTACGTGTTGGCCTTGACGTCGCCGTAGAAGTCCATCTGGTCGAGGCGTTCGGCGGGCGACCAGGGCTGCCCGTAGAAGCCCTCGATGGTGCCGCGCAGGGGCATCGCCGGCCGGTCCTCGACGCGGGCGCCCGCGATGCGCCAGACGCCGTCGGCCCGGACGAACAGCTGGCGCAGGGTCTGCACGGCGTAGAACTGTCCGGCCGCGTCGGCGCCGGCCAGGGTCACCTGCCGGTCGTCGTCGCGGACGGCGACGCGCAGGGCGTAGCCCTCGGCGGCGTCGGGTGCCTTCGTGTCGCCGAGCGCGCGGGCGATGTCGGGGCGGTCGGCGGGGCCGAGCCGGAGGACCAACTGCCCGTGCGGCAGGGCCGATCCTGGGGCGAGCACGTCGACGCGGTCGGCACCGTGGGCCTTCAGCTCGCGTACGAGGCGGTCGCGGGCGGCGGCGTCGGTGCGGTCGTCGGCGACGACGGCGACGCGGCCGGTGACCTCGGCGTCGCCGCCCTCGCGGGCGATCTCCCGGGGCGCGGGCGCGACGGAGGGCAGCGGCTGCTCCGCCGCGCGGGCGTCACGGGAGTCGGGGGCGGCCGTGGCGAGGGGGCCGAGGGTGAGCTGGCCGGCGGCCAGGCCGGTGACGAGGAGTGCGATGCCGAGGAGGGTGCGGGATCTCTTGCCGGAGCGCTTCACGGGCAACACCTGTCGTTTTCTGCTCGGTTGACGAGTTCTCACATCAGATACGCGCAGGGGGCGGGCTGTGCGCCACCGTGGCACAGAGCCCGTAGCATGTCTAGACCTCTTGGTCTAGACCTCCTTGGCGTCCTGGGAACTCCTGCCGTTCCCGCGGGCCGGCGGCCCGACCGGCAGCCCCTTCGGCTCCTTGATCCGCTTCATGATGATCTGCGAGTTCACCTCGGTGACCCCGTCGAGGGCGGTGAGCCGCTCGATCCACAGCCGCTCGTACGCCGCGAGATCCGCGACGGCGATCCGCAGCAGACAGCCCGGACTGCCGAAGAGCCGGTACGCCTCGATGACGTCGGGAATGTTCTGGAGCGCCCGCTCGAAGGCCTCGACGGACTCGCGGTCGCGGCGCACCTCGATGGAGACGAGCACCTCGAAACCGCGGCCGACCGCCTCCGGGTCGATGATCGCGCGGTACCCCTGGATGACGCCGTCCTGCTCCAGCTGGCGCACCCGCCGCATGCAGGGCGACGGACTCAGGCCCACCCGCTGGGCGAGCTCCTGGTTGCTGAGCCGCCCGTCGGCCTGAAGCTCACGCAAGATATTCAAATCGATCCGGTCCATCGAGCAATTATCCCCTACGCTACGCGCGCAGAAGCGGCAATTTCGCAATCCGATTGCGCGCCGTTCGATTTACCCTTGCGAGGAATCCCCCTGCTCGTCTCGTCTTCCCGACGATCCCTGTCACGCGCCCGTGACCCCGCGACCCGTGAGGCAGCCGCCATGGACACCAAGAACATCACCCTCATCAGCACCGGCGGCACGATCGCCAGCCGCTGGCAGGGCACCGGTTACGCCGCCGACGCGGGCGGCGACACCGTCCTGGCCAGCGCCGCCGTGCCCGACGGGGTCGAGGTGCGGGTGCTCGACCTGTTCAACGTGAACAGCTCGCGGATGACCACCGAGCGCCAGCTCACGCTGCTGCGCACGGTGCGGGAGGTCCTCGCCGACCCCTCGGTCGACGGCATCGTCGTCACGCACGGCACGGACACCCTGGAGGAGTCCGCGTTCCTGCTCGACCTGCACCACGACGACCCCCGCCCCGTCGTGTTCACCGGCGCCCAGAAGCCGCTCGGCGCGACGGACGGCGACGGCCCGGGGAACATGTACGACGCGCTCCAGGTGGCCGCCTCCGTACGCGACCTCGGCGTGCTCGTCGTCTTCGACGGCAAGGTGCACGCCGCGCGCGGCACCGTGAAGACGCAGACCCTCGCCGCGGACGCCTTCTCCGACCCGTCGGCCGACGTGCCGGTGGGCCGGCTCGGCTTCGGCCGGGTCGACATCCGGCGCACCCCGCAGCGGCCCGCGCCGCTGGCCGTGCCGCCCGTCGAGACCGCGATACCGCGCGTCGACATCGTGATGCACCACAGCGACGCCGACCCGGCCCTGTTCGAAGCGGCGATCGCGGCGGGGGCGCGCGGGATCGTGCTCGTGGCGACCGGGGCGGGGAACGCGACGCCGGAGTTCGTCGAGGCGGTGGGCTCCGCCGTGCGGGCGGGTGTTCTCGTCGCCGTCTCCACGCGGGTGCCGGCCGGGCCGCTGGCCGAGATCTACACCGGGGGCGGGGCCGTGGATCTGGTGGCGGCCGGAGCGGTGCTCTCCGGAGTCCTCCGGGCCGGGCAGACCCGGGTGGCCGTGCTGTCGGCGCTGCTCTCCGAGGGGGCGGCGGATGTCCGCGGGAAGCTGGTGCGAGAGCTGCTCGGCGTGTCCGAGGGGGCCGTGGCCCAGGCGGCGTGACGCCGTAGCTCCGCCGGCTTCTCCGCCGGGTGCGGCTTGCGTCGTGGCTGGTCGCGCAGTTCCCCGCGCCCCTGGGAGGCATGCGCTGCGCGCAGCCTCCCAGG
>NZ_JBHYTK010000218.1:0-10475 GCF_042749255.1 Streptomyces sp. NPDC059524
GAAGGTGAACTGGGCGGGGCTGAGCGGTGTCCCGATCCGGAGTGCGCCCCCGCCGCGGGGGGGGGGGCGGGGGGCGGGGTTGAGGGGGCCCCCCGCCCACTGCCCCCCGATGAGGGGGGCGGCGGGGGGTGGGGGCGGGGGGGGTTTTGCCGGCAGGCCCCGCGCCCCTGTGTTGTACAACATGGGGCCCACCCGGGGGCCGCCGCTCGTCGTCGCGCGGCGCGGCCTCGGCTATTTCGCTCTGTAGCGGCGCATCTTGGCGCGGGCGCCGCACACGCGCATGTCGCACCAGCGGCTGCGGGCGGCGGGGCTGCGGTCGTAGTAGGCCCAGTGGCAGTCGGAGGCCTCGCAGGCCTTGAGGCGGGGCCAGGTGCCGGTGGTGGTGGCCTCGGCGATGGCGGCGGCGACGCGGGAGGTCAGGGAGGCGTCGTCGGGCGGGGCGAGGGTGGCGGCGCCGTCGGCGGGGTCCACGCGGACGTGGAGCGGGGCCGTGGCGAGGAGGTCGGTGAGGGGGGTGACCTCGCGGTGCGGGGGGTGGCCGGCGTGGGCGAGGCAGGCGGCGCGCAGGGATTCGCGCAGGGCTCGGGCGGCGTCGAGTTCGCCGGGCGGGATGCCGAAGCGGGCCCGGACCTCGGGGCGGTCGAGCGCGTCCTCGCCGGTGCGGATGTCGAGCAGCGTGTTGACCAGGGCCTCGACGAGGGCGAGGCCGCCGGGCGCGGGCGCGCGGTCGTTCATGGTTGCGACGTTACCTCTTCTGCGGCACCATGCGGTAACGCCAGTTGTTACCTGTAGACCCCGTACAGGGGTAACGCTCAGGAGGAATCATGGCCATCGCGAAGCTCGGCACCGTGGTGCTGGACTGTCCCGAGCCGCGTCCGCTCGCGGAGTTCTACGCCGCGGTGCTCGGCGGCAGCGTGACGGGCGACGAGGGGAACTGGGTGGACGTGACGGCGCCGGACGGGCGGGCGCTCGCGTTCCAGGAGGCGCCCGGGTTCGCGGCGCCGGCGTGGCCCGCGGCGGACGGCTCGCAGCAGTTCCACCTCGACCTCAGGGTCGAGGACCTGGACACGGCCGAGAAGGAGGTGCTGGCGCTCGGGGCGCGGCTCCTGGAGACGGGGGAGCCCGGACGGACGTGGCGTGTGTACGCCGATCCGGCCGGGCACCCGTTCTGCCTCTGCGCCTGCTAGGTCGTGTCTGACCTGGCGGGGCGCTAGATCCGGGGCGAGCCCGTGGGCGGGGTCCCGCGGTGGTGCGCGGCGCGGGCGGTGAACTCGGCGGCGCGCAGCACCCGTTGGACGTTGCCCCAGGTGAGCTGGGCGAGGTCGGTCTCGGGCCAGCCGCGTTCGATGAGCTCGCCGATGAGCGCGGGGTAGCCGGAGACGTCTTCGAGGCCCTCGGGATGCGCGGTCGCGGTGTCGAACATGCCGGAGAGGCCGACGGCACCGGGTCCCGCGATCTCGCGTACGTGGTCGAGGTGGTCGGCGACGTCGCGGAGCGCGGGTCCGGTTCGGTCGGCGGAGCAGGGCACGAGGCACAGGCCGCCGGACGTGCCGAGGGCGGCGAGCAGCTCGTCCGGGGCGTTGTCGGGGTGGTGGTTGAGGGCCTGGGCGGCGGACCGGGTGAGGATCGCCGGGGCCTTGGAGACGGCGAACACCTGCCGGGCGGTCGCGGGGGACGCGCCGGTGAGGTCGACGAGCATGCCGAGCCGGTTCATCTCCCGGACGATCTCCTCGCCGAACCGGTTCAGGCCGGTGTCGCAGGCCCATGCGGTGCCGCTGAGGGTGAGGGCGCGCAGGCCGAGGGCGTGCAGGGCGCGCAGGGTGCCGAGAGAGTCCCCGGCGGCTTCGGCGGGGGCGGGTCCGATGAGGACGGCGGTGCGGCCGTGGGCGCGGGCGTCGGCGGTCTCGGACGCGGAGCGGGCCAGGCGCAGGCCCTCGGGGTAGCGGTCGACGACGTGGTTGACGAGGTCGATCTGTTCGAGGGCGCTGGTGACGGGCCGCTCGCCCGCGATGTGCAGCGCCCACAGGAGGGCGCCGGTGCCGCCGGCGCGCAGCCGGGGCAGGTCGGTCTCGACGGCGCTCTCGCCCAGCTCCAGGTCGTACCAGGGCAGGGTGCGCAGGGCTTGGAGGAGGCCGCTGTAGCCGTCGGCTATGGGGTGTCGCGCGAGCAGCTCGTGGGCCTGGGCCGGGTCGGGGGTGGTGGGGACCGGTGGGGGCGGGGCCGGGTGGGGGGCGGGCTGGTCGAGCTCGCCGGCCTCGGCGGGGGCGCTGATGTGATCCTGCAGTTCTGCCATGAGGGTCCTGCTTAATTCGGTGAAGCGTTCGGACCACCGTGGCACGCGGTGCGGCAGGGTTTCGCGGTGAGTAGCGCGAACGGGTGAGGGCGCCGAATTTCCGGCGCCCTCACCCGTTCCTCAGGCAATGCCCTGCGATGCCCTACGCGTCGAGCTGTTCCAGCGTCGCGTTCGACGGGCCCCGCCTGCCCTGGAGGTCGCGGGCGACGGACTCGGCGTCGCCGAGCACACGGACCGCGTTGCGCCAGGTGAGCTTGGCGAGGTCGTCCCGGGACCAGCCGCGGGTGACGAGCTCCGCGATCAGGTTCGGGTAGCCGGAGACGTCGTCGAGGCCGTCGGGGGTGAACGCGGTGCCGTCGTAGTCGCCGCCGATGCCGATGTGGTCGACGCCGGCGACCTCGCGCATGTGGTCGAGGTGGTCGGCGACGGTGGCGGCGGTGGCGACCGGGCGCGGGCGCGCCTCCTCGAAGGCGCGGTGCAGCTTCATCGCCTCGGGGGACGTGTCGAGGTGGTGGAAGCCGTGGGCGCGCAGGTTCTCGTCGGCGGCGGCCGTCCAGTCGACGGCGGCCTGGAGGACGAACTTCGGCACGAAGGTCGCCATGGCCACGCCGCCGTTGTCCTTGAGGCGGGCGAGGACGTCGTCCGGGATGTTGCGCGGGTGGTCGCAGACGGCGCGCGAGGAAGAGTGCGAGAAGATCACCGGCGCCTCGCTCACGTCGAGTGCCGCGCGCATCGTGGTGGCGGCGACGTGCGAGAGGTCGACGAGCATGCCCTCGCGGTTCATCTCGCGCACGACCTCGCGGCCGAACGCGGTCAGGCCGCCGACGGCGGGCTCGTCGGTCGCCGAGTCCGCCCACGCGATGTTGTCGTTGTGGGTGAGCGTCATGTAGCGCACGCCGAGCGCGTACAGGGCGCGGAGCGTGGCCAGCGAGTTGTTGATGGAGTGGCCGCCCTCGGCGCCCTTGAGGGAGGCGATGCGGCCCTCGGCGCGGGCGGCCTCCATGTCGGCGGCGGTGAGCGCGGCGCGCAGGTCGGCCGGGTAGCGGGCGATCAGTTGGTCGACGCAGTCGATCTGCTCCAGCGTGGCGCTGACCGCCGTGTCCCCGGCCATGTCCGAGCGGACGTACACGGACCAGAACTGGGCGCCGACACCGCCGGCCCGCAGGCGGGCCAGGTCGGTGTGCAGGTGGGCGCTCTGGTCGGCGGCGATGTCGCGCGCGTCGATGTCGTACGTGACCTGCTCGCGCAGGGCCCACGGCAGGTCGTTGTGCCCGTCGACGACCGGGAAGTCGGCGAGGAGGGCGCGGGCCTGCTCCAGGGCCTCGGGTGTGACGGTCATGCCGCTCACTTCCCGAAGCCGAAGCCGGCGCCCGCGCCTTCGACCTTGGACCGCAGGCGCTTGCCCTTCTCGGTGGCCTGGTCGTTGAGCTCCTGCTGGAACTCGCGCATGCGGGCGAGGAGGTCCTCGTCGTGCGCGGCGAGCATGCGGGCGGCGAGCAGGCCCGCGTTGCGCGCGCCGCCGACCGAGACGGTGGCGACGGGGACGCCGGCGGGCATCTGCACGATGGAGAGCAGGGAGTCCATGCCGTCGAGGTACTTGAGCGGGACGGGGACGCCGATGACGGGCAGCGGGGTCACCGAGGCGAGCATGCCCGGCAGGTGGGCGGCGCCGCCGGCGCCGGCGATGATCGCCTTGAGGCCGCGGCCCGCGGCCTGCTCGCCGTACGCGATCATCTCGTGCGGCATGCGGTGCGCGGAGACGACGTCGACCTCGTAGGGGATCTCGAACTCGTCCAGGGCCTTGGCCGCGGCCTCCATGACGGGCCAGTCGGAGTCCGACCCCATGACGATGCCGACGACGGGGCGCGAGGGGCTCTCGGGGCTCATTCGGTGATGGTCCCTCTCAGGTATCCGGCTGCGTGACGGGCGCGCTCCAGCACGTCGTCGAGGTCGTCGCCGTAGGTGTTGACGTGGCCGACCTTGCGTCCGGGCTTCACGTCCTTGCCGTACATGTGGATCTTGAGCTGGGGGTCGCGGGCCATGCAGTGCAGGTAGGCGCTGTACATGTCCGGGTAGTCGCCGCCCAGGACGTTGGCCATGACGGTCCAGGTCGCGCGGGGGCGCGGGTCGCCGAGCGGCAGGTCGAGGACGGCCCGCACGTGGTTGGCGAACTGCGAGGTGATCGCGCCGTCCTGGGTCCAGTGGCCGGAGTTGTGCGGGCGCATCGCCAGCTCGTTGACGAGGATGCGGCCGTCGCGGGTCTCGAACAGCTCGACCGCGAGGTGGCCGACGACGCCGAGCTCCTGGGCGACGCGCAGCGCCAGCTCCTGGGCCTCGCCCGCGAGGGCCTCGTCGAGGTCGGGGGCCGGGGCGATCACGGTGTCGCAGACGCCGTCGACCTGCTGGGACTCGACGACGGGGTAGGCGACGGCCTGGCCGTGCGGGGAGCGGACGACGTTGGCCGCGAGCTCACGGCGGAAGTCGACCTTCTCCTCGGCGAGGACCGGCACGCCGGCCTTGAAGGGGTCGGCGGCGTCCGCCTCGGAGCGCACGAACCAGACGCCCTTGCCGTCGTAGCCGCCGCGCACGGTCTTGAGGATGACGGGGTAACCGTCGCCCTCTTCCGCGAACGCGGTGACGTCGGCGGGGCCGGTCACGATGCGGTGGCGCGGACACGGCACGCCGATGGAGGTGAGCTTCTCCCGCATGACGCCCTTGTCCTGGGCGTGCACGAGCGCGTCGGGTCCGGGGCGCACGGGTATGCCGTCCGCCTCCAGGGCCTTCAGGTGCTCGGTGGGCACGTGCTCGTGATCGAAGGTGATCACGTCACAGCCGCGCGCGAACTCGCGCAGCGTGTCCAGGTCGCGATAGTCGCCGACGACGACCTCGCTGACGACCTGCGCCGCGGAATCCTGAGGAGTGTCACTGAGGAGCTTGAACTTGATGCCGAGCGGGATGCCTGCTTCGTGTGTCATACGAGCGAGCTGGCCGCCGCCGACCATGCCGACTACCGGAAACGTCACACCCTCAGGGTATCGGCCAATCGGCCGGTTCCCGCACGGGCGAGCTTTTGGAGGAACCTCCACACCGGGCGTCTCCCGGCGTTCACGGGGGTCGCTGGCTAGCATGGACGGGGCGGTTGTGACCGACCGCCCGACCATTTCACGGGGACTACGGGGGCTGAGGCGGCACCATGACAGCGACCACGGAGCGAACTCCCCCGTCCGGACCGAGCGGGCTGCGGGGGCGCTTCGCCGTACTGTTCCGGGAGATCGCGAAGTTCGGGGTCGTGGGCGCGCTCGGCGTCCTGGTGAACTTCGGCGTCTTCAACCTGATGCGCCACGGCACGGACCTCCAGGTCGTAAGGGCCAGCGTGATCGCGACGGTCGTCGCCATCGCCTTCAACTACGTGGGGTTCCGCTACTTCACGTACCGCGACCGGGACAAGAGCGGCCGCGCGAAGGAGATGACGCTGTTCCTGCTGTTCAGCGCGGTGGGCCTGGTGATCGAGAACGGGGTCCTGTACGTGGCGACGTACGGGTTCGACTGGGACAGCCCGCTGCAGAGCAACATCTTCAAGTTCCTCGGCATGGGTCTGGCGACCCTGTTCCGCTTCTGGTCGTACCGGACCTGGGTGTTCCGGGCGCTGCCGGCGCGGGAGGCCGTGGCCAGTGCCGAATCGTTCCTTGAGCAGCGGGACCGCAGCGTCCACCGTGTGAAGTAGCCGGTCCCGGTCCGCTACCGGATGGTGTGCCCGGCCTCGTCGCCGTCCTGGTTCTTCCGCATCGGGGTGCGCGACAGGAACAGGCCGAAGACCGGCGGGGACGCCTGCAGCATCTCCAGGCGGCCGCCGTCCGCTTCGGCGAGGTCGCGGGCGACGGCCAGGCCGATGCCGGTCGAGTTGCGGCCCGAGATGGTCCGCTCGAAGATCCGCGAGCCCAGCTCGGAGGGGACTCCGGGCCCCTCGTCGGTGACCTCGATGACCGCCTGGTTGCCGGTGACGCGGGTGCGCAGGGCGACGGTGCCGCCGCCGTGCATGAGCGAGTTCTCGATCAGCGCGGCGAGGACCTGGGCGACGGCGCCCGGGGTGCCGACGGCCGTCAGATGCCGCTTGCCGGACGAGACGATGGCGCGGCCCGCGCTGCGGTAGGCGGGGCGCCACTCCTCCAGCTGCTGCTTGATGACCTCGTCCAGGTCGAAGGAGACGGCCGAGCCGGTGCGCGGGTCGCGCGAGTTGGTGAGCAGCCGCTCGACGACGTCGGTGAGCCGCTCGACCTGCGCCAGCGCGATCGTCGCCTCCTCCTTCACCTCGTCCAGGTCGTCCGTCATCGTGATCTCCTCCAGGCGCATGGACAGCGCCGTGAGAGGGGTGCGCAGCTGGTGCGAGGCGTCGGCGGCCAGGCGCCGCTCGGCGGTGAGCATGCGGGCGATGCGTTCGGCGGAGCCGTCGAGGACGTCGGCGACGCGGTCCAGCTCGGGGACGCCGTAGCGCTTGTGGCGGGGGCGGGGGTCGCCGGAGCCGAGGCGCTCCGCGGTGGAGGCGAGGTCGGTGAGCGGGGAGGTCAGTCGGTTGGCCTGGCGGACGGCGAGCAGCACGGCCGCGACGACGGCGAGCAGGGCGACCCCGGCGATGATCAGCAGGGTGCGGCCGACCTCCTGGGTGACGGCCGAGCGGGGCTCCTCGACGGTGACCTTCTCGCCCTGCTCCCCCGGCGCGGTGTACGCGATGACGTCGCCCTCGGGCTTCTCACCGAGTTCGAGGGGCGGATGGCCGGGCATCTCGATGACGGCGTACCGCTCCTCGATGGCGACCTGGTCCTTGAGGATGCCGACGGTGACCTTCTCGTCACTGAGCAGCCGGCTGTCCACGATGGAGGCGAGCCGCACCGCCTCCGACTCCACCCGTTCCCGGGCGCTGTTGGTGATGGTCCGGGTCTCGACGATGACGAGGCTCACCCCGAACACGGCGATCACGACGAGCACGACGGCGAGCGTGGAATTGATCAGACGGCGACGCATGCCCTCAGTGTCCCGGATCAGCTCCCTGCCGAGGCTCCGCCCCGGGCGGCGACCAGCGTGCCCCTGGGGGTGCACGAAGTGCGCCTTCAGGGGCACGGGGCTGTATCCGATCAGCGGCTCCGCCACGGGGCGCGACCAGCCGTCCCCCTGGGGTGCACGAAGTGCGCCTTCAGGGGCGCGGGGAACTGCGCGAGCAACCACGACGGCGCTGAGGCCGCGGACAACAGGGAAGCCCCTACGGCGCTGAGGCCACGGGGCTCCGCCCCGGACCCCGCTGCTCAATCGCCGCAGGGGCTTGATTGGCCCGAGCCCCGCTCGACACCACCACAGGGGCTTGATTGGCCGAAGCCCCGCCCAGCACCACCACAGGGGCTTGATCGGCCGAAGCCCCGCTCAGCACCACCGCCGAGGCTTGATCGGCCGAAGCCCCGCAGGGACGGGTCAGCTTTTTTCGAAGCGGAAACCCACACCCCGCACCGTGGCGATGTACCGGGGATTCGCCGCGTCGTCGCCGAGCTTCTTCCTGAGCCAGGAGATGTGCATGTCGAGCGTCTTGGTCGAGGACCACCACGTCGTGTCCCAGACCTCCCGCATGAGCTGGTCCCGGGTCACGACCCGCCCCGCGTCCCGCACGAGCACCCGCAGGAGATCGAACTCCTTCGCCGTGAGCTGGAGTTCCTCCTCGCCCATCCAGGCCCGGTGCGACTCGACGTCGATACGGACGCCGTGCGTGGCCGGCGCCTCCTTCGGCTCGGCGGAGCCGCGCCGCAGGAGGGCCCGGACCCGGGCGAGCAGTTCGGCGAGACGGAACGGCTTGGTGACGTAGTCGTCGGCGCCCGCGTCGAGGCCCACGACCGTGTCCACCTCGTCGGCGCGGGCGGTCAGGATGAGGATCGGCACCGTGTGCCCCTCGGCACGCAGCCGTCGGGCCACTTCGAGGCCGTCCATCCCGGGCAGCCCCAGGTCGAGCACGACGAGGTCGATGCTGCCCTGGAGTCCGGCGTCGAGCGCGGTGGGCCCGTCCTCGCGGACCTCGACCTCGTATCCCTCCCTGCGCAGGGCGCGGGCCAGCGGCTCCGAGATGGACGCGTCGTCCTCGGCGAGCAGTACACGGGTCATGGGGTGATGGTAGTCCGCGCCGGTGGACGCCTGCGGGGGGAACGGCCGTAGATCACCTCCGCCTTGGCCGCGCGCGAGGGCTCTCCGCCCCGGGGATCAGAACGGAACCTGATACTCCGGGTTCGCGTCCTACGGGTCTGGGGTGCGAAGCTGAGAATTGCCTTGGAATTCGCTCAGCGGTTCCTTCCTGGCCTGTGATCCATGTCTCAAGTCCTTCCATATCCCGCCCTGTGGTGTCGTAAGGTGACTCAACGCCTGATGCACTACTGGGGGACCTTTGCAGCGCACCGCGCACTGAAGGTCCCTTTCCTGTGTGAGCTGACGAGTGTCAGCGTCGACATGGAATGACCTGTGGCCGGGCCCTGCGCGCAAGAAGCGCGCCGGGCATGGATCCCGGGCCCGCCGCACCAGATCCCCCAGGGCGTGGGGAGGGCGGCAGGACACCGGTGCCGGCCAGACCCCACAGGGGACACGTCCCGAACCCGGCGGCGTGCCCCCGAGACCCCACGAGGATCGACCCATGGCGTCCAGCCTCACGAAGGACGCGGCCAGCACTCCTGGCCCGCAGAAGACCTTCTTCGGCCACCCCCGCGGACTGGCCACTCTCTTCATGACCGAGATGTGGGAGCGTTTCTCCTACTACGGCATGCGCGCCCTTCTCCCGCTGTACCTGGTCGCCCCCGCGGGGCTCGGCCTCGACGCGGGCACGGCCATCGCCATCTACTCCGTCTACATGTCGACGGTGTACCTGCTCGCCATGCCCGGCGGCTGGTTCGGCGACCGTGTCTGGGGGCCGCGCAAGACCACGGCGATCGCCGCGTCCGTCATCATGGCGGGCCACCTGGTGCTCGCCCTGCCGATGGCCGCGACCTTCTACTTCGGTCTGCTGCTCGTCGCGATCGGCTCCGGCCTGCTGAAGTCCAACATCTCGACGATGGTGGGCCACCTGTACGACGGCCCGAACGACCCGCGTCGTGACGGCGGCTTCACGCTCTTCTACATCGGCATCAACCTCGGTGCCTTCGCCGCCCCGCTGGTCATCGGCACCGTCGGCCAGAACGTGAACTGGCACTTCGGCTTCGCCCTCGCCGCGCTCGGCATGGCCCTCGGCCTGGTCCAGTTCCTGCTCGGCACCAAGCACCTGGACGCCAAGTCCCACGTGGTGCCGAAGCCGCTGAGCGCCCAGGAGCGCGCGGCCACGCTGAAGAAGGCCATGATCTGGCTGCTCGTCGCGGTCGTCTTCTACGGCATCGTCGGCGGCACCGGCATGTGGACGCTGAAGTGGGCCACGAACCCGCTGCTGATCATCGGTCTGATCGTCCCGGTCGTCGTCCTGTTCCGCATCAAGCGGGACAAGGAGCTGACCCAGACCGAGCAGACCAAGGTCTCCGGCTACATCTGGTTCTTCGTCGCCGCGGCCGTCTTCTGGATGATCTACGACCAGGGTGGCTCGACCCTGTCGATCTTCGCGGACAGCAACGTCAACACCTCGGTGTTCGGCTGGGACTTCCCGGTCTCGTGGTTCCAGTCGGTCAACCCGGTCCTGGTCATGGCGCTGGCCCCGGTCGCCGCCTGGCTCTGGCTCTACCTGGCCCGTTCGGGCAAGGAGCCGAGCACGATCGCCAAGTTCTCGGCCGGTCTGGCCCTGATCGGCATCTCCTTCTTCGTCTTCCTGCTGCCGCTGACGGCCTCGGGCGACGGCAAGGTCAGCCCCTGGTGGATCGTCCTGATCTACTTCTGCCAGACCGTCGGTGAGCTGTGCCTCTCCCCGGTCGGCCTGTCGGTCACCACGAAGATGGCGCCCGCCAAGTACAGCTCCCAGATGATGGGTGTCTGGTTCCTCGCGGTCACCGCGGGCGACGCCGTCACCGGTCTGCTGTCGAACAACGGCGTGAACCTGGACACGAAGCCGATGGTCGCCGTCGAGGCACTCGCAGCGGTCCTCGCCGGCGCGGCGATCTTCATGTACCGCAAGCGCGTCAAGGAGCTCATGGGCGACGTCCGCTGACGTCCCCGGGACCCCGCTGAACGCAGAGGGCCCGCC